>NZ_JBHWEB010000213.1:0-8836 GCF_042734395.1 Amycolatopsis sp. NPDC059657
CCGTCCATTTTTTTGATGGTCTCCACCCGGCCCAACTCTATTATGGGGGCGGTTGTTGCCCGCGGCAACCCCCCCCCCCACCTGGGCCCTTTTCTTTTTTCCGGGGGGGGCCCGCCCCCCCACGCCCCCGCCGGGGGCACGCCCCCGGACCCCCATCCGTTCGGGTTGCTCGTCGTTTTGTTACTCGCTGTAGTTACGCCGATTGGCCGCGCCTGTTATGTGCTCTTTGCGGGGTGGGTCGTGAGTGTTATGGCCGGTTCTCACCCGATGTTGGGCAGTCAAGACTTGGCCTGCGTTGTCAATCGGCACGTGAGCACGTGAAGCCCGAGTCGAGCGACCGAATTTCGCCCCGCAATGTCTCATTTGCCCGCTTCTTGCGATGGGGTGGACGGAATGAACGGGGCGTATGTGTCGCTCAGCGTTGCGAACGCCCCGTTCGCAACGTTCAACCACCCCTGCGGGCCAGGCACTCGTTGGTTTGCCCTTTTGGGTGCTGTGGCGGGTGCTTTGCGCTGGCAGGGTGGGGGCTGTGGCGGGGTTGATCGGGGCGCGGGTCAGTCGGCAGGAAGATGTGCGGCTGCTTACCGGGCGTGGGCAGTTCGTCGACGATGTGCACTTGCCAGGGATGCTTGAGGCTGCCGTGCTGCGCAGCCCGGTACCGCACGCCCGGATCTTGAGTGTTGATGTGAGTGCCGCTGTGGCGCTGCCTGGGGTTTTCGCCGTGGTGACCGGGGCCGAGGTCAAGGCGCTTGTCAAGGCGCCTCAGCCGGTTATCTGGCGGACCATTCCGGACATGCTGATTGGGTTCGGGTACCCGCTGGCCGTTGAGAAGGTCATGTACCCCGGGCAGGGTGTGGCCGCTGTCGCCGCGAAGGACCGCGCTACCGCTGAGGACGCGCTTGAACTCATCGAGGTCGAGTACGAGGAGCTTCCGGCCGTCACGACACTGGAGGAGGCGCTCGCCGAGGACGCGCCGCGGCTCTATGAGGACTGGCCGAGCAATGTCGCCGGGCGGACCGTGATCCCCAAGGGGGACGTGGCGGCCGCGTTCGCCGAGGCCGACGTCGTGCTGCGGGAGTCGTTCCGGTTCGCGCGGCAGATGGGGACGCCGCTCGAGACGCGAGGCGTGGTGGCGAACTGGGACCCGTTCACCGACCGGCTCGACGTCTGGCTGGGGACGCAGGCACCCAACCTCGCGCGCGAATTGCTCGGCGAGGTGCTCGGGCTGACCGTCGAGAAGGTCAGGGTGCGGACGCCGGATGTCGGCGGCGGATTCGGGAACAAGTTCGACTTTTACGGCGACGAGGTTGTCGCTTCCGTCTTGTCCAAACGGACCGGGAAGCCCGTCAAGCTGATCGAGGACCGGGCCGAGAGCTTCGTGGCGACCGTCCACTCGCGTGAGCAGAAGATCGACGTCGAACTCGCCGCGAAGAGCGACGGGACGATCACGGGCCTGCGCGGCACCGTGTACGGCGTGCTCGGCGGCGTGCTGGGGACCATCGGACTCGGCCCCTGCTGGACGACCGCGGCGCTGATCACCGGGCCTTACGACATCCCTGCCGTCGAGATGAACGTCGTCGTGGTGATGGCCAACAAGTCGCCGTACGGGTCCTACCGCGGCTATGGGCTGCCGAAGGCGAACTTCGTGCACGAGCAGCTGGTCGAGAAGCTCGCCAGGCATCTCGGAATGGACGCGCAGACGGTGCGGCGCAGGAACTTCGTGCCACCCGAGGGCTTCCCGTACCAGAGCCCGGTCTTCGTCTACGACACCGGACGTTACGAAGAGTGCCTCGACCTGTGCCTCAAGAGCGTCGAGCAGGCCGGGTGGGCCGAGCGCGTCGCGCGCGGGCGCGCCGACGGGGTGTCGATCGGGATCGGGTACTCGTTCCACAACGAGGCCAGCGCGTTCGCGCCGAGCCGGATCGTCAACCTGGCCGGGCTGCACCATTCCAGCTTCGACGAAGAGGTCGTGCGGATCGACTCGACCGGGCGCGTGACCGTCCACACCGGACTGTCCGCGATGGGACAGGGCATCCACACCGCGCTCGCCCAGGTCGCCGGCCAGGCGCTCGGCGTGCCGCTCGACCACGTCACGGTCATCTCCGGCGACACCGACGCCTGCCCGTACACCGGCTACGGCACCGGCGCGAGCCGCGCGGCCGCTGTCGGCGGCGCGGCCGTGCTGAACGCCGCGACCAGGCTCAAGGCCAAGGTGCTGCGGATCGCGGGCCACATCCTCGAGGTTTCGCCGGACGATCTGGTCGTCGAAGACGGCGTCATCTCAGTGCAGGGCGTGCCGGGCAAGTCGGTCACCATGGCCGAGATCGGTGACGCCGCGTACCGCAGGATCAACGGCAAGCTGCCCGAGACCGAGACGCCGACACTCGAGGAGCGCGAGGTCTTCGACCCTGTCAACATCGCGACCTCGTTCGGCTGCACCGCGGTGCTCGCCGAGGTCGACCACGAGACCGGCGTGGTCGCACTGCTCGGGTACCTCATCGCGCACGACTGCGGCACGGTGATCAACCCGCTGATCGTGGACGGCCAGCTGCACGGCGGCGCGGCGCAGGCCATCGGCGGCGCGCTCTACGAGGAGCTGGCCTACGGCCCCGACGGGCGGATGGTGACATCGACGTTCGCCGACTATCTGCTGCCGACCGCGTCCGAGATCCCGCCGTTCGGCATCGAGCACATGTCGACGCCATCGGACCACATTCCCGGTGGTTTCAAGGGAATGGGCGAAGCGGGGGTCATCGGCGGCGGGGCCGCGATCGCGCACGCCATCGAAGACGCGCTGAGCGAGTACGGCGTCGAAATCACGTCGCTGCCGATCACGCCGCCACGGCTGCTCGCCGCCATCAAGCAGGGAGCACGCCGATGAAGGCCGCCGCCTTCGACTACGTCAGGGCGTCCACTGTGGACGATGCGCTGGCAGCGCTGACCGGCTCCGAGAACGCGAAAGTGCTCGCGGGCGGCCAAAGCCTGGTGCCCTTGCTCAACCGGCGGCTGGCCAGGCCATCGGTGCTCGTCGACATCAACGGCCTCGGACTCTCGTCGATCCAGCGCGCCGACGGCCACCTCGTGCTCGGCGCGCTCGCCCGCCACCGCGCCGTCGAGACGTCGCCGCTGGTGTCCCGCGATCTGCCCCTGCTCACCGAAGCGCTGCGCCACGTCGGCCACGTCGCGATCCGCAACCGCGGCACACTCGGCGGCAGCCTCGCGCACGCCGACCCGGCCGCGGAGTTGCCGGCGGTGGCCGTCGCACTCGACGCCGAGTTCACCGTCCGCGGCGAGCACGGCCTGCGGACGATCTCCGCGCGCGACTTCTTCACGGGCAGTGGCCAGACCGCGCTCGAAGCCGATGAGCTGCTCATCGAAGTCCGGTTGCCCGTGCTCCCGCCGCGCACCGGCCACGCGGTCGAGGAACTCACCCGCCGCAGCCACGACCTCGCACTCGTCGCCGTCTTCGTGACGGTGACCCTCGACCAGGACGGCGCCTGCGAGCAGGCGCGGATCGCCATCGCGGGCGCGGGCCCGACCCCGATCCGCGCGATCGCGGCCGAGGAGTCACTGCGCGGCCGAGTGCTCACGCCCGCACTGATCGCGGGCGCCGCCCGCGAAGCGGCCGCAGCGACCGACCCGCCCTCCGACATCCACGCCCCGGCGGCCTACCGCCGCGACATGGCCGCGGTACTCGCGCGCCGGGCGATCACCCGAGCGAACGGCAGCGCACGATGAAGGTCACCCTGACGGTCAACGGCAGGCCGTACACCGCGGACTGCGAGCCGCGCCGCTCCCTCGCCGACTTCCTGCGTCAGGACCTCGGCTTCACCGGTGTCCATCTCGGCTGCGAGCACGGCAGCTGCGGCGCCTGCACCATCACACTCGACGGCGCCACCGCCCGCGCCTGCTGCCTGCTCGCCGTCCAAGCCGAAGGCGCCGAGATCACCACGGTCGAGGGCATGGCCATCGACGGCGAACTGCACCCGCTCCAGCAGTCGTTCCGCGAGCACCACGGTCTCCAATGCGGCTTCTGCACCCCCGGCATGCTCGCCACCGCTGCCGAACTGCTCCGCGAAAACCCATCACCGACCGAAGCCGAGATCCGCGAGCGCATCTCCGGAAACCTGTGCCGCTGCACGGGTTATCAGTTCATCGTCGACTCGATCTCCGCCGCGGCCGAGAGTCTCAAGTCACCCGTCGCGCCTTCTCCACCAAAGCCTCAGCCGCACGACCAGCCCGCTTGAAATCCTCGGTGGTGGCCGGTTGGTGGCTGTAGCCCGCCTTCGTCTTCAAGCCCAGCAAAGCCCGTAACCACTTCGAAGCATCGCCGTCCGCTTTGGCGAGCAGGGCGACAGCTGTCTCGTGGCTCTCGCCTTGCGCGTGTTCGCCCAGCTTGGCGCAGCAGATGACGTCCGACGCCGCGATGCCCGCGTGAACACACAAGGTCACGCAGGCATCGGCGACGTCTTCATGACCATCGGCCAGGTCACGGACCAGCGATGCGGCGTCGGCGAACTGCTCCGCCTTACTCATCCGCCCCTGGCGGATCGTCTTGTCGCACTGTCTCGTGCGCATTTCGGTTCCTCCCCCTCAACTGCCTCAGCAGCCAAGCACGGTCGCCTGCCACCGTGAGTCCATTCGCCAGGACGTCACCCAAAACGGGCTCGTCGCGGCCGGTTGTCTCGACTTCGGCGTCCGTGAATTCCAAGACCCGGGTATCGTTGCCGACCCATTTGGTCGTATCGGTCACCAAGGCCTCGACCTGCGCCGCCCACTCGGCTTCGACGGCGGCACGCGGCCGGATCAGCAACAGGTCGAGATCGCTTTCCACGGACATCGAGCCGGTCGCCGCCGACCCGAACACGGCCGCGTAGACCGGCGGGGTCGCCCATTCCTCGAGCCGCTTCGCGATGCGCTCCAGCAATGTCTCCCGCAAGCGGGCAAGGCCGATGATGTGCTCCGCGGCGAGGTGATCACGGTTGAGCCGGTAGCTGAATGTGTTGCCGACGCGCTCTGAGTACACGACGCCTTGGCCGTCCAACCGCCGCAGCACCTTGCGCACGCCTTCGACCGAGTGACTGTCCAGCACACGATGCACGCGTCCTGCCGTGAAAGCGGCGTCCTGGCTCGCCAGCACTCGGAGGACATCGCCGTCGAGCGTAGGCGTGACCGTCGAAAACGGCCGGTTCAGCTGCACCGCACACCTCCTGGCGCCATAGCTCTCCCCAGATCACCAACTATAGTACATGTATACCAACTATAGTATATGTTAACTGTCTTAGACCACTAGACATTACCAAGGTGATCGCGCAGGCGAGCGTGGCGGAACTGGTAGACACCGCCGCTCTGGCGCAGCACGCCGCGCTGGTGGGCGTCTTCGAGGAAGCGCAGCACGCGCCACGGCTGACGGCCGCGGATCGCCAGCCAGGCCTGGCCGACCATGAACGCGCCCCATGCCCGTGACAGCACGCTGACCCCGGCGACCGACAGGCCGAACACGGTGCCGAAGGCGAGTCCGACGCCGAGGCCGTAGACGTTCGGGTATGCCGGGCCGAAGATCAGGCCGCCCGCGACCGCGCTGGCGAACCCGATGCCGAGCACCCCCGCGCGGCCGAACCAGACACCGCCGACCACTCCGCCCGCGAGTGCGCCGCCGAGCGCGCTGATCAGGATGTCGATCGTGCCGGCTTCGGCGGCCGCGGTGTCCAATGTGGGCACTCCGACCGCGAAACCGCTCGGCAGGGTGAGCGCCAGCGCGAAGGTCAGGCCGAGCACGAGCGCGGCCGTGCGGTCCTGCCGCAGCACGACCGGCGGGCCGGAGACCTCGGTGACGTCGGCGGGCTTGGCGAGCCAGACGTGCAGGCCCGCCGCCAGGCCCAGTACGACGCCGACCCCGGCGATGACGGCGACCGGCAGGCCCATCGCGCGGCTGAACAGCACGCCGATCACCGAGCCGATGGCGAAGCGGCCGAGAAAGCGGACACCGGTGCCGCGGAAGCGAAGTTCGACCCTGACCGGCTCGGCGTTCACCCCGGCCGCGTAGATCAGGCCCATCGCGGAGCCGAACGCGAGCGCGTACACCGCGAAGTAGAGGAACCCGGTCCACCGGCCGGTGCCGATCCCGCCGGCGACGCCACCGGCGAGCCCGAACGCCAGCGCGGCCATGACGCCTGCCACGAGTCCGCGCGCCGGTCGTGACACCGACCGGATCAAGTGCCACCAGGCGATGTCGTGCGTGTCGAGCCTGGTGAGGTGCCTGGCCAGGAAACGCAGCCATTCCTGCGCCTGCTCCGGCTCGTACCGAGGCGGTGTCCGCGCGTCCGGCGCGGCGGGGTGCGCGAGGTAGGCGGCGGGGATGAAGGCGTCGAGCAGGTGCTGTTCGATCGACTCACGGTCGGCGAAGTCGAGCAGCTCGCCGGGATCGGTCGTGGTCGAGGTGTAGACGACCCTGGCGAGCGCGACCATCAGCGGGCTGGTCAGCACCTCGTTGAGCGGGAGTGCCTGATCGGCGCGGAGCTTGTCGAGCACCGGCTCCCAGCGCCGCCGCGCTGGCGGCCCCGCCGAGAGCAGGAACGCGGTCGCGTCGCCGAGCTCGACCGGCTCGATCTCCACGACCGGCGCGCGGGTCAGGATGACGCCGCCCCGGTCGACCGCGTCCTCGTATTCGGCGGTGCGGCAGGTGAGCAGCAGCGGGTACCGGTGGTCGCGGTCGAGCGCGTCGACGGCGGCGGCGTGCACGGCACGCGGCATCTCGTCCAGCCCGTCGAGCACGACCAGGATCCGCCCGTCGGCGACCAGCTCGGACGCGGTCTTCGCGTCCAGCGCCGGGTACTCCTCGACGAGCCGTTTCGCGACCCAGCTCTGCAGATGCGCGCTCCGGGGATCCCAGCCGGACGCGCTCAGCAGCACCGGCACCGGCTCGCCCGGCCGCAGATCTTCCAGCAGCGCCAAGGTGAACAGCAGCGCCAGCACGGTCTTCCCCGCGCCGGGTTCGCCCAGCACCACCAGCTGTTTCGACGCCAGCGAGCGGAACAACCGCACCAGCTCGGCGACATCCCCGCTCGGCCGCGACGGTGCGACCTCGGGATCGGCCGCGACCGGGCGCCGGGTGTTCGACCAGCGCACGCGCAACGGCTGCGGCCTGCGCAATGACCGCAGCCCGGCCTCCTCTGTCCACTGTCGACGGACGGCGCCCGCGAGTTCGCGCGCCGCGCGGTCATGGACGGTGCCCACCCGCTCGGCGGGCGCGGCCACCTCGGCGGACAGGATCTGGCGCTGCAGGTCCTGCAGGCGCTGGCCGGGGTCGGCGCCGAGCTCGTCGATCAGCAGCCGCCGCGTCCGCTGGTAGTGCTCGAGTGCCTCGGCCTGCCGCCCGCTCCGGTAGAGCGCGAGCATCACCTGCCCGGCGAGGCGTTCGTCGAGCGTCCGCTCGGCGGCCCGCGCGAGCAGGTCGGGCAGCACCTCGGCATGCCTGCCCGCGCCGAGCATGAGGTCGGCGTGATCGAGTTCGGCCGCGTGCCGCTCCCGCGTCAGCCCCTCGCGGACACCGGAAAGCCACTCCGTCTCGAGCCCGGCGAGCGCCTCACCCCGCCAAAGCCCGAGCGCCTCCTCGAACAACGCGAGCGCGTGCTCGTCGTCGGCGACCCTGGCGTCGGCGACGAGCCGCCGGAACCGGTGCACATCGACGGCCTGATCGTCGACGGCGAGCACGTAGCCGCCAGGCTTGCGCGCGATCTCGACGTCCAGCGCCCGCCGCAACCGGGTCAGGTAACTCTGCAAGGTGCCGCGCGCCCGTACCGGGGCCTGCTCACCCCAGACACGGTCGACGAGCTGATCGGCCGTCACCGGCTTGTTCACCTCGAGCAGCAGCACCGCGAGCACACACTGCTGCCGGGCATGCCCGATATCGACGGGCCGGCCGTCCACGCTGACCTCGCACCCGCCGAGCAGCCGGAAGCTGATCCCGTCGACCATCCGGCCAGCCTATTCAAGCCGGATTCAAGTGCCATTCCGGGCACACTGAGCCCATGCTCTACGACGAAATCGGAGTCGGCTACTCACTGGGCCGCCGCACCGACCCCCGCTGGCTCACCCCGATCACGAACGCGCTCGGCGCCTCCCGATCGGTGGTCAACATCGGCGCGGGCACCGGTTCCTACGAGCCCGCCGGCGTGGTGCTGGCCGTCGAACCGAGTGCCGAAATGATCCGGCAACGCCCGCCCGGCGCGGCCCCGGCCGTCCGCGGGGTCGCCGAGTCGCTGCCGGTGTCGGGTGCGGACGCGGCGCTGGCGGTGTTGACGGTCCACCACTGGACCGACTGGCGCGCTGGCCTGGCCGAGCTTTGCCGGGTCGCGCCGCTGCGGGTGGTCCTCACCTATGACCCGCGGCGGCACCTCGAGTTCTGGATGGTCAGGGAGTACGTGCCGGAGATCGCGGACCTCGAACGGGGGCGGCCGTCCTCGGAGGACATCGCGGATGAACTCGGGGCCGCGTCCGTGACGGTATTGCCGGTCCCCTGGGATTTCACCGACGGTGTGTTCCCGGCGCATTGGCGCCGGCCGGAGGCTTACCTCGATCCGCGGGTGCGCGACAACTGCTCGGCGCTCGCCCAGGCGCCCGCGCACGCCGTGGAACGCGGGATGGCCCGGCTGCGGGCGGACCTCGAATCCGGGCGGTGGCACGACCGGCATCGGGACCTGCTGGGCCTGGACGAATGGGATGCCGGGTTCAGGCTCATCGTTTCGGAAGCCCAGGGGTCGTGGGGGGGGTAGGGGGGGGGAAAAGGAGCCGAACAACAAAAGAGCGCTCAACAGCCCACCAAACAAGCGGGCGC
>NZ_JBHWEB010000214.1:0-8629 GCF_042734395.1 Amycolatopsis sp. NPDC059657
CTTCGCAAGAACAATCATCCCAAGTCAGAGGGCATCTGCGCGTCCACGACACGATCAACCCACCAAGATCCTCGGTGGATCCAGGTTGAGCGTTGCGAAAGTGGCGTTCACGTCACGCGAGCCGGGGTTCAGTCGAGGCAGAAGTCGTTGCCTTCGATGTCTTCCATCCAGATGCATGACTCGTTGATGCCATCGGCGCGCTGCAGCAGCACGCAGACCGCGCCGAGTTCGACCAGCCGGGCGCACTCGGCCTCGAGCGCGGCGAGGCGTTCTTCACCCACGAGACCCGTGCCGACCCGGACGTCGAGATGCACCCGGTTCTTGACGACCTTGCCCTCGGGAACGCGCTGGAAGTACAACCGAGGGCCGACCCCTGTCGGATCGACGCAGGCGAACGACGCACCCTGATGCTCGGGAGGCAACGAGCGGTCGAACTCCTCCCAGCCGGCGAACCCCTCCGGTGGCGGCGGTACGACGTACCCGAGCACCTCGCACCAGAACCGAGCGACCCGCTCGGGTTCCGCACAATCGAACGTGACCTGGACCTGCTTGACCGACCCCATGCCGGCCACCCTAGCGGCGCGCTCCCGGATGCTCTCGCCGTTTAAGAGATCTTCAGCGACGTCGCCCGGTTGTCGAACCCGATGGTCGCGAGGTTCTCCGAGTGATCCAGATACCCGTCACGCCCGCCCTCGGTCGACTGGCCCGCATAGCGGTATCCGTCCCAGAGCTTGACGCGGCACTGGCGCGTGGCCTTGAAGGACGAGACCCGGTTGTCCCAGTGGTAGGCGGCGAGGTTCGGCACCGCCACCTCGGGGTCGGCGGTGGGCGGGGTGCACTGGGTGACGTCGCCGCCCAGGCGGAGCGACGGGCCGGCATAGCCGGGCAAGTCGTACAACCGCACGAGTTCCACCCACACCTTGGCCGCCGGGTGGTACGCGGCCGCCTCCGCCTCGGTCGCGAAGCACTTGGTCACGCCCGTGCCCAGATCGCCGACGCAATGGTCACCCGAGACCGCCGCCGATGCCGTCGCCGGCGCGAGCACCGCCAACGCGGTCCCCACCGCGGCCGCGAACCCGGCCCACCTCGCACTGCTCAAACCCGAACCGCCCATCACAGACTCCCCTCCGACCACCGCGAAACCCACGGGCTCTCCCGCGAGCCGACGGCCCCACCATGCCGGTGAGCTCGCCCACATCCCGCCCAGACCGCGCCCACACCCAGCACCAAGCGCCTGCCGCCGCCGCTTCTGTCGTCGAAGCACGGCATTCTGGGCGTGACGTGAGACGCTTTCAGCGTTCTCGCAACACTGTCCGGATCACGTGCCGAGCGTTGTGCGCCATCGCCGGGTTCGTGTCGCGGTAGTAGGGCAGCGCGATCAACGCCTGCGAGAGCGTCCGCCCGCGACCACGGGTCCAGGTCGCGTCGTCCACGTCCAGCGCCTGGCGAAAGACCTCCCGCGCGTCAGCGGGTAACAGGTTCCACGCCGGGAACAGATCGCAGGCCGGATCGCCCGCTCCCGTGCACCCGAAATCGATCACCGCCGTCAGCCTGCCGTCAGCCACCAGCAGATTGCCCGGCATCAGGTCGGCGTGCAGCCACACCGGCGGGCCGCCCCAGACCGGGGTACGCAGTGCTTGCTCCCATACCGCGGCCGCCGCATCGCAGTCGACGCCTTCCTCCGGAAGCCCGCGCAGCTTCTCGATCGCCGTCCGCGTCGCCACGTCGAGCGACGCGAGCGGCCCGCCCCGGTGGGCCTGCGGCGCCTCCGGCAGGAGGATGCTCCGCATCGCCACGACGAACCCGGCCAGGTCCTCGGCCAGCAGCGCCGGCTCACTCAGCGCTCCCACCTCGGGGTTCTGCCCTTCCAGCCATCGGTACACCGACCAGGGCCATGGATACCCCTCGCCCGGCTTCCCGGCCCCCACCACCTGCGGGACGGCTGTGGGCAGGTGGGGCGCGAGACGGGGCAGCCACTCCTGCTCCAGCGCCACATCCGCGGCGCCACCCCGCACCAGCGGCAGTCGCACGGCCAAGCTCTCGCCCAGCCGATACATGGCATTGACCGTGCCACCGGAAGGAAACCGCTCGACGGCCAGCCCCGCCCACCGCGGGAACTGCCCCGCGATCAGGCGCCGGACGAGGGCGTCGTCGATGAACTGCTGATCAGGATGCATCTGCCTCGTGGTCATCGACGCCATTCGATCGCCGCGTTCCGGCAGGCGTCAAACGATTTCCACCTGACTTACCGGACGGAACGACCGGGGCTTGTCGCAACACGAGCGTCCCCGAATGTGGCTTACGTAACGCCGAGCAACCTCCAGCTGACACTGGATCACCGCAGGTCTTGACAACCGATCACGCCAGGTCTCACTATTCGACCCATGAACCTGTCGGACAGCCAGACAGCCGGACACGGTATCCGGCGGGTCAGTGCGATGGAGGCCGTGCTGGCGCACCTGCGCGGCGCCATCGAGCATGGCGAGTACGCGGTCGGGGACAAGCTGCCGTCCGAGGCGAGCCTCTCGAAGGAGTTCGAGGTCAGCCGGTCCGTGGTGCGTGAGGCGCTGCGCGGGCTGCAAGCTCTCGGCCTCACGGTTTCCCGTACCGGCAAAGGAACTTTCGTCACCGCCAGCGGTCCCGCCGACAATCCTACGTTCGGCCCGTACTCGGCCCGCGACCTTTTCGAGGTACGCCGTCATGTCGAGATCCCGGTCGCCGGGTACGCGGCGCTGCGGCGCAGCACCGATGACCTCGACCTGCTGACCCACCTGCTCGAGCGGATGGAACACGAGACCGACAACACCGCCTGGGTCGCGCTGGACTCGCTGTTCCACATCACCATCGCCCAGGCCAGCGGCAACCCCGTGTTCGGCAAGGTGATCGAGGAGATCCGCGACGCGCTCGCGAGACAGTCGGCCTTCCTGAACCAGCTGGGCGACCGCAGGGCGAAGTCGAACGGCGAGCACCGGCAGATCGTCACCGCGATCGCCGACGGCTCCGAAAGCGCGGCCGTCTCGGCCATGACGGCTCACCTCGAGCATGTCGAGAGCGCGCTCACCACCATTGTCACGAAAACGATCAAGAGGACACCGTGACCGAACAAACGCTCAACGTCGAGCACAAGTCCGTCGACGCCGGTGACGAGGGCTACAGCAAGTCGCTGAAAGCCCGTCATATCAACATGATCGCCATCGGCGGCGCGATCGGCACGGGGCTCTTCCTCGGCGCCGGCGGCCGTCTCGCGCAGGCGGGCCCCGCGCTCGCGATCGTCTACGCGGTCTGCGGCCTCTTCGCCTTCTTCGTCGTGCGCAGCCTCGGCGAACTGATCCTGCACCGCCCGTCGTCCGGCGCCTTCGTCTCCTACGCCCGCGAGTTCATGGGTGAGAAGGGCGCGTACGTCGCGGGCTGGATGCATTTCCTCAACTGGTCGACGACCGGGATCGCCGACATCACCGCGATCGCGCTGTACGCCCACTTCTGGTCGTTCTTCACGCCGATCCCGCAGTGGGTGCTCGCGCTGATCGCGCTCGCGGTCGTGCTGACGCTGAACCTGGTGAGCGTGAAGCTGTTCGGCGAGATGGAGTTCTGGTTCGCCATCATCAAGGTCGCCGCACTGGTGATCTTCATGGTGATCGGCATCTTCCTGCTGGTGACCAGCCACCCGATCGACGGCAACATCCCCGGCCCGCAGCTGATCACCGACCACGGCGGCATCTTCCCGTCCGGGATCATCCCGATGATCCTGATCGTGCAAGGCGTTGTGTTCGCTTATGCCGCGGTCGAACTGGTCGGCGTCGCCGCCGGCGAGACCGAGAACCCCGAGAAGATCATGCCGAAGGCGATCAACTCGATCATGTGGCGCATCGGCATCTTCTACGTCGGCTCGGTCGTGCTGCTGGCCATGCTGATGCCCTGGGACGCCTACAGCAAAAAGGAAAGCCCGTTCGTCACCGTGCTCTCGCACGTCGGCATCCCGCACGCGGGCAGCGTGATGAACCTGGTCGTGCTGACCGCCGCGATGTCGAGCCTCAACTCGGGCCTGTACTCCACCGGGCGCATCCTGCGGTCGATGTCGCTGGCGGGCTCGGCGCCGAAGTTCACCGGCAGGATGAACAAGAACCAGGTGCCGTTCGGCGGGATCATGCTGACCGCGGCCGTCTGTGTCGTCGGCGTCGCGCTCAACGCCATCGTGCCGTCCGAGGCGTTCGAGATCGTGCTGAACTTCGCCGCCATCGGCATCCTCGCCACCTGGGCGATCATCGTGCTGTGCCACCTGCTCTTCGTCCGCAAGGCGAAGCGCGGCGAACTGACCCGCCCGAGCTACCGCCTGCCGTTCTCGCCGTTCACCGAGATCGTCACGCTGGTCTTCCTGGCCGCCGTCGTGGTGCTGATGGGCTTCGACCACACCGGCCGGATCACGCTCATGGCGCTGCCCGCCATCGCGCTCGCGCTGGTCATCGGCTGGTTCGCCGTGCGCAAGCGCATCGACATGTCCGTACTGGAGAAGGTGGAATGAACCCCGCTCCCCCGATCGGCGTTCCGCGGCACGTGCCGCTCGTGCACGTGCTGCGGGACGGGCTCATCGAAGGCGTCCACTACGGCTCGGTCGTCGTGGTCGCCCCGGACGGCTCGGTGCTCTTCCAGGCCGGTGACGTCGAAACCACGTTCTACCCGCGCTCCACGGCGAAGCCGATGCAGGCGGTCGCGATGACCCGGATGGGCCTTTCGCTGCCGCCGGACCTGCTCGCGCTCAGCGCGGCCAGCCACTCCGGTGAGGAGATCCACCTCGACGGCACCCGGCGCATCCTGGCCTCCGGCGAGTTCACCGAAGACGATCTCGGCAACCCCGCCGACCTGCCCTACGACCCGGTCGAACGGCTGGAGTGGGTCGCCGCGGGCCGCACCGCGCGCAAGCTTGCGCACAACTGCTCCGGCAAGCACGCCGCGATGCTCTGCACCGCGCGGCTCAAGGGCTGGTCCACAAAGGACTACCTGGACCCGGGACACCCGATGCAGCGCCAGATGGCCGCCACCATGGAGGACCTGACCGGCGCGAAGATCGCGCACGTGGCCATGGACGGCTGCGGCGCGCCGCTCTTCGCGGTCTCGCTGCGCGGGCTCGCCACCGCGGCCGGGCGCATCACCCGCGAGGAAGGCCTTGTCGCGCAAGCGATCCGGGCGCATCCGGAGATGGTCGCGGGCACCCGCCGCGACGTCACCCAGCTGATGCGCGCGGTGCCGGGACTGATCGCCAAGGACGGCTTCGAGGCCGTCCAGATCGCCGCGCTGCCCGACGGCACCGCCATCGGCGTCAAGATCGCCGACGGCACCGACCGCGCGCGCCCGCCGGTCACCGCCGCGGCGCTCACGCTGGCCGGGGTCGACCCGGCACCGCTCGCGCCGTTCGCGGGCACCGACGGAAAAGACGGGCTCGCC
Organism: Amycolatopsis sp. NPDC059657; assembly: GCF_042734395.1. Classification (NCBI taxonomy): domain Bacteria; kingdom Bacillati; phylum Actinomycetota; class Actinomycetes; order Pseudonocardiales; family Pseudonocardiaceae; genus Amycolatopsis; species Amycolatopsis sp. NPDC059657. The sequence goes on from NZ_JBHWEB010000214.1 coordinate 5,440, forward strand.
GTCGTCGGCGAGCTCGCGAAACAACTGCACCACGCTGCCTGAAGGGAAGACGACCGTGACCACGCGTGTCGAGCACGATCTGCTGGGAGACAAGGAAGTCCCCGCGGAAGCCTATTGGGGTGTGCACACCGCGCGCGCCCGTGAGAACTTCCCGATCACCGGCACCACGATCTCCGCGTACCCGCACCTGATCGAGGCGCTGGCCGCGGTCAAGGAGGCAGCCGCGCGCGCCAACGCCGAACTCGGCCTGCTCGCGCCCGAGTTCGCGGACGCGATCTGCGCCGCCTGCCAGGAGATCCGCGAAGGCGCGCTGCACGACCAGTTCGTCGTCGACGTCATCCAGGGCGGCGCCGGCACGTCGACCAACATGAACGCCAACGAGGTCATCGCCAACCGCGCGCTGGAGCTGCTCGGGCACGAAAAGGGCGACTACGCCTTTCTTCACCCGAACGAGCACGTCAACTTGGGACAGTCCACAAACGACGCTTACCCGACCGCGGTCAACGTCGCGACGATCATCGCGGTGCGCGGGCTGTCCGAGGCGATGACCGTGCTGCAGCAGGCTTTCGCCGCGAAGGCCGTCGAGTTCCAAGACCTGCTGAAGATGGGCCGCACCCAGCTGCAGGACGCCGTGCCGATGACGCTCGGCCAGGAGTTCGGCACCTACGCGGTCATGCTCGGCGAAGACCGGCTGCGCCTCAACGAAGCCGTCACGCTGCTGCACGAGATCAACCTCGGCGCGACCGCGATCGGCACCGGGCTCAACGCCGCGCCTGGCTACGCCGAGGCCGCGTGCAAGCATCTCGCCGTGATCACCGGGCTGCCCGTGGTGACCGCCGCCGACCTGGTCGAGGCCACTCAGGACTGTGGCGCGTTCGTGCACCTGTCCGGGGTGCTGAAGCGCATCGCGGTCAAGCTCTCCAAGAGCTGCAACGACTTGCGCCTGCTTTCGTCGGGTCCGCGCGCCGGGCTCAACGAGATCAACCTGCCGCCGGTGCAGGCCGGATCGTCGATCATGCCCGGCAAGATCAACCCGGTCATCCCCGAGGTGGTCAACCAGGTCGCGTTCGAGGTGATCGGCAACGACGTCACCATCACCATGGCCGCGGAGGCCGGTCAGCTGCAGCTCAACGCGTTCGAGCCGATCATCCTGCACTCGCTCTCGGAGAGCATCACGCACCTGAAGCAGGCGTGCCTCACGCTGGCCGAGCGCTGCGTCTCCGGGATCACGGCCAACGCCGACATCATGCGCGGCTACGTGGAGAACTCGATCGGCCTGGTCACCGCGCTGAACCCGACGATCGGGTACGCGGCCGCCACCGAGATCGCCAAGGAGGCGCTGGCCACCGGCCGCGGTGTGGCGGAGCTCGTCGTCGAAAAGGGTTTGCTCCCTGCTGAGAAACTGGCCGAGCTGTTACGACCGGAAACACTCGCGCGCCTGCGCTAGCTCTTGGAAGGGGCCCTCCCCATGTTGCACCGTCTGGTCGACCGGATTCTCGGCCTGGCACCGTCGGAGGGCCCCAAACCGGTCGTCACCCGCGACATCGCCGTGCCCATGCCCGACGGCGCGCGCCTCTACGCCGACCGCTACCGCCCGCCAGGCGACGAGCCGATGCCCGTGGTGCTGATTCGCAGCATCTACGGCCGGAAAGGCCTGTTCCCCGACCTGGTCGCCTCGGTCTTCGCACGGCGTGGCCTGCAGGTGGTGACGCAGAGCGTGCGCGGCACATTCGGTTCCGAAGGCACCTTGTCGGCGTTTCATCAGGAGCGCGAAGACGGGCTCGCGACCGTGGCCTGGCTCCGCGACCAGCGCTGGTGCGACGGCCGCGTCGCCATGGCCGGCGCGAGCTATCTCGGTCACACCGCGTGGGCGGTCGCCCCGTACCTCGACGAACCGCTCGAAGCGTTGTGCGCGGCCATCGTCAGCTCGGACGTGACCGACGCGTTCTATCCCGGCGGGGCGTTCGCGCTCGGCACCTGGGGACCGTGGGGCGTGCTGGTCGCCCAGCAGGAGAAGCGCACAAGTCCGTTGCAGGGCAAGAAGACCGCACGCGCGATCCGGTCGTCGCCGGTGTCCGAACTGGACATCGCGGCCACCGGTGAGCGGATCCCGTTCCTCCGCGAGGTCACCGCTCGCGACGTGTGGTCCGGCATCAACCACCGCGAGGCGATCCCGGACCTGAAGACGCCTGCCAGCCTGTTCACCGGCTGGTACGACATCTTCCTGCAAGGCCAGCTGGATGACTTCAAGGCACTCCAGGCGGCGGGTACCCAGGCGCGGATCACGATCGGGCCGTGGAGTCACGCGGAGCCGTCGAGCATCGGGCCGCAGCTGGCCGACCAGGCTTCCTGGCTGCGTGCGCACTTCGGCTTGGAGTCCCTTGCGGACCGTCAGCCGGTGCGCTTGTTCCTGCAGAACGCGGACCGCTGGCTGGACTTCGACCAGTGGCCGCCCGCCGAATCCGTTCCCACGACACTGCACCTGGCTCCTGGCGGCGAGCTCTCCCCCGAGCCCGGGTCCACTTCGGACTCGTTCACCTACGACCCGGCCGACCCGACGCCCTCGATCGGCGGAGCCGTGCTCTCGGGCAAGACCAAGCAGCAGGACAACAACGCGCTCGAAGCCAGGCCGGACGTCCTCGTGTACACCGGCGAACCGCTGGAAGCGAACCTCGATGTGATCGGCGAGATCACGGCTGTCATTCACGTCGACGCCGAGCAGGCCGACATTTTCGTCCGCCTCTGCGACGTGTCGCCCCAGGGTGTCTCGCGCAACGTCACCGACGGCATCGTCCGGCTGCGGCCGGGCCAGGCCACCGCCGAGGTGACACTGGACCCGACCGCCTACCGCTTCGGCCGCGGCCACCGCCTGCGCATGCAGATCTCCGGCGGCGCGTTCCCCCGCTTCGACCGGCCGACGGAAAACCCTTGTCCCATCGAGATTTCCCACACCAGCCGGATCATCCTGCCGGTTTTCGGGTCGTGAGTGTTCCCGACGGTTGTTTGAGTTAAAGCCAAATGTGGCGCGCTCGTGGCCTGCTGGTGAAGGCTCCCTTCACCAAGTTCTGGTTGGTGAAGGCTCCCTTCACCCAGCTATGCGGGGTGAACTAGGCCCTCATCGGGCAGTGCTGGGGTGGTGGGGGGGGGTTTGGTTTTGGGTAAGGGGGCCAAAAAACAAACCCCCACCACC
>NZ_JBHWEB010000215.1:0-8606 GCF_042734395.1 Amycolatopsis sp. NPDC059657
TCTTGCTGTGTTGGTGGGTTTTCACCCCCAAACACCCCACACGACCTGTGGGTGTCAGGGGGTTGCCGTGGAGGGCGGCTTGGGTTCGTCGTTCGTCCATTCGGCCGAGAGCACGATCTCCCAGTACGGGCCCTGCGGTCCGTCGACACCTGGGGTCGCCTTGCCCTCGCTGCCGTAGCTCAGGAGCTTGCCGGTGTTCGTGTCGACGATGAGCTTGTGCGGGGTTTCGTTCCGGCCGGGTTCGGGGGCGATGGTCACACCCATGCCCTTCCTGCCCTGCGGATCGGTGACCGGGCCGTCCGAGGTCACGCCGTCGAGGCCCGCCAGCATCTTGAACAGCCCCGCACGGGCTTCCGGGCGGACTGGGAATTCCGAGAGGAAGTACATGGCGAAGCGGATGAGCCAGTCCTTCTGACTGACCTGACTCGCGAGCGGCCGGTTGAGCAGGAAGGCCTTCAGCTCGGCAGGGTCGGCGGGCAGCGCGGCCCATTCCTCCCTGGTGAACGTTATGGGCTTGCCGTCGGGCGTGGAGCCATAGCCGATGACGTCTTCGCGGTTCACCGTTTCGAGCTTGGCACCGCCTGGGGTGGCGTCGACCATGGCCGGCTGGCCGAGAATCATCATTGGCAGCTTCAGCACGGTCGGGGAGCCGTCGCGCTTCCATGCTTCGGCGTCGGCGGGGGTGGTGGGCTTGCCCCCGAGTCGAACGGTGCCGTAGTGGTCCGGTTTCGCCGGGTCCGCCGCGACCCAGATCTCCGCCAAGCCGCGGGTGTCGTAGTGATAGGTGTTGGGCGCGAGGCCGAACTTTTCGGTGCTCTGGTGGATGACCCGGGTGCGGTAGTACTTGCCTGTGGCCAGCGGCTCTTTCGCGGCTTGGGTGGCCGCGACGAGCAGAACATCGCGGCCGGACAACGGTTTGCCGCTGTCACCCGGGAGTGCCACGATGCCGGTCGCGACCGCGGCGCCGATCGCCGCGGTGATGACCAGGCGCCTGCCCAGCTTGGGGCGGGCGGATTCCGGGGCTTGCGTGAACATGCGGGCCCGTGCCTGGGCGACCACCGACGGGTCGGGTGCGGCGGCGGGCGGGAGGAGACGGCGGATCTCTTCGAGGTCGTTCATGACTGTGACTCCAGTGAAGTGCGGACCTTGCGGCGGGCTCGGCTCAGGCGGGAACAGACCGTCCCGTAGGAAATGCCGAGCGCGGCCGCGACCTGGTCGTAGGTCAGCTCCGCGAGTGCGATGAGCAGCAAGACGTCGCGGTCGCCCGCGGACAGCCCGGCGAGCGCGCGGGCGAGTGGTTCGCGCAGGTCTTGAGCGCTGACCCTGGCGATGGCCGCTTCCTCGTGGCCGAGTACGGCGGACGAGGGGTCGAGCCTGGTCAATGCGCGATAGCCGCGGATTTCGGAACGCCGGTGGCGGCGCGTGAGATTGCTGGCGATGCCGTACAACCACGCGCGATGGTCGCCGCGCGACGGGTCGAACCGGTCGCGGGTGCGGTAGGCGACCAGGAAGGTCTCGGAGGCCACGTCATCGGCTATGTCGACTCCCAGTCGTCTAGCGACATAGCCGTGTATCTCCGCGAAATGCCGGTCGAACACCGCCTCGAAGGTGTCCGGTGGTGATTCCGCTTTCGCGTCGGGTGGAGCTGTCATGCAGCACTCCTCGGTCGCGCGCCCACCGGCCTGTCCGGTGGGCGCCGTCAACCGTTCTTGCCCGAAGCGGTCTTTACCCTTCTCGATCAGATCGGGTTGAAGTGACCGAGCGGCGCCGTGCAGAACGGGCCGCCGAGCCATTCACCGCCGCTGGGCAGCGGCTTGTCCTTGAGCTGCTCCGCGTAGACCTCGGCGTTGTCGAGCGACTTGTAGCCCAGTGCCTCGGCCTCGGCCAGCGAGTAGAGGCGGCGGGTGTTGTCCGAGACGCCCCAGATGAGCCGGTAGCCGGGGGAGGGCGCCGAAAGGCAGGCCTCGAACAGGCGCGCGCCGTCGTCGGGGGAGAGCCAGGTGACCAGCCCGCGCGGGCCGAGCACCAGCGGCGACTCGAAGCAGGAGCCGATGCGGATCGCGATCACGTCCATGCCGAAGCGGTCGTGGTACAGCGAGCCGAGCGCTTCGATCGCGGCCTTGCTGACGCCGTAGTAGGTGTCGGGACGCGGCGACGAGTCGGCGGGGTGGCCGCCTTCGGGGGTCTCGTCCACGCGACGGAAGCCGACGGAGTGGTTGCTGGACGCCAGGATGACGCGCTGGATGCCCGCCTTCTGCGCGGCGTCGAGCACGACCTGGGTGCCGTTGATGTTGACGTCGAGCGTCGCTTCCCACGAGTTCTCGCGGCTGTGCCCGCCGAGGTGGATGAGCGCGTCGACGCCCTCGCAGGCCTTGGCCATCGCGTCGGGGTCGGTGACCGAGCCGGTGACGATCTCGACCGCTTCGCCGTCCGCTGCCGGAGTCTGCTCCGCGAGGTCGAGCAGGCGCAGCACCCGGCCGGCCTTGGCCAGGCGCGGGCGCATCAGGGTGCCGACGATCCCCGCGGATCCGGTGATCAGGACGCGCTGGTCTGCCATGAAGACTTCCTTATCGCTAGTGAAGGGATTTAGCGGATACCGGCCCGGCGCAGGCGCTGCCCGAGCTCGGCCGTGGTCTCGGCCAGCAGTTCGCCGACGCGGCGGACGTCTTCGTCGGTGACCTGGCTGACCGGCATCGAGCAGCTCATCGCGTCGGTGCCGGGAATGCGGTACGGGATCACCGCGGCGACACAGCGGACGCCGAGGCTGCCTTCCTCGCGCTCGGACGCGTACCCGCGCTCGCGCGTGGCGGCGCATTCGGCGTGCAGCGCGTCGAGGCTGGTGATGGTGTTCGGGGTGAGCGCGGCGAGCTGATGCGGCATCAGCTCGTTGATCTCGTCGTGGGTGAGCTCGGCGAGCAGTGCCTTGCCCAGCGCGGTGGCGTGTGCGGGCAGTGTGCGGCCGACGCGGGACACCAGGTGGGTGGACCTGGTCGACTCGCGGGTCTCCAGGTAGACGACCTCGGTGCCGTTGCGGCGGGCGAAGTGCGCGGTCAGTCCTGTCTTCTCCCTGACGAGCTCCAGCGCCTCCGTGGCGAACGGGACGACCGGATCACGATCGAGATACGCCGTGCCGCAGATCAGCGCGCGGACGCCGAGGCGGTAGCGCGCGGTGTTCGCGTCGGCTTCCAGCCAACCGGCCTCGAGCAGGGTCTTGAGCAGGCCGTGCAGGCTCGACCTGGGGAAACCGGTGCGGGTGTGCAGGTCGGACAGTGACAGCCAGACGTCGTTCGCCGCGAAGGTCTCGATCAAGTCGATCGCGCGGCGGGCCGATTTGACCCCGGCGTTGTCGCTGCTCGCACCCGTCCCGTTACCCGTTGCCGGGATTGCGACCTTTTGCGGCATCTGGGCCTGCTCCTTCTGGTCGTTGACAGGTGACTTGGGCCATATTAGCGTCCCGAACAACGTTCTTATGGATGAACATAATCACTATAACAGACTCCGTTCACGGATGTGAACAACGAGAGGGGTCAGCGGTGCATTTGCTCGACTGGATCATGGTGTCCGCGTACTTCGTGTTGATGGTGGCTATCGGCTTCTGGTCGCATAGCCGGGTCAGCACCGTGAGCGACTTCTTCACAGCAGGCGGCAAGATGCCGTGGTGGCTGGCGGGGATCTCGCATCACATGTCCGGCTACAGCGCGGTGCTCTTCGTCGCGTACGCGGGCGTGGCGTACACGGACGGCATCACCGTCTACTTCTGGGGCATGGCCTCGATCGGTATCGGTGTCGGCATCGGGTCCTGGCTGTTCGCGGCCAGGTGGAACCGGCTGCGCTCGAAGCTGGGTGTCTCCTCGCCGCTGGAGTATCTGGCCAAGCGCTACAACGTCCCGACGCAGCAGGCGCTCGCGTGGAGCGGCAGCCTGCTGAAGATCTTCGACATCGCCGCCAAGTGGTTCGCGGTCGCGACGATCCTCAACGTCTTCGCGGGTGTCGACTACACCTGGGGCATCATCATCACCGGCTCGATCACCCTCATCTACTGCACCGTCGGCGGTCTCTGGGCCGACGCGCTCACCGACTTCGGCCAGTTCGTCATCCAGGCCATCGCCGCGATCGTGATGCTCTGGGTCGTGCTCGCCAAGCTCGGCGGCATCTCGGGCCTGTGGACCATGTGGGGCAAGCTGCCCGCCGCGCACCTCAACCCGACGACCGCGAAGTTCACCACTGTCGTGTTGCTCGTCTATGTGCTGGTGAAAACGCTGGAGTACAACGGAGGCATGTGGAACCTGGCGCAGCGCTACATGGCCGCGCCGAACACCCAGGAGGCCAAGCGCGGCGCCCGGTTGTCCTCGGTGCTGTACCTGCTGTGGCCGCTGGTCATGATGTTCCCGATGTTCGCCGCCCCGCTGCTGATCCCCGGCATCAAGAACCCGAACAACGCCTACGCGATCATGACCACCACGTTCCTGCCCCCCGGCCTGATCGGCCTGGTGCTGGCAGGCATCTTCTCGCACACCATGGCGATGGTCTCCTCGGACGCCAACGCGATCTCCGCGGTCATCACCCGCGACATGATGCCGGTGCTGTGGAAGAAGGCGAAGAACTTCACCAACAGCCAGGGCCTGCTCGCCGCCCGGCTCACCACGGTCGTCTTCGTCGTGCTGACCATGATCGTCGCCACGCAAGCGCCGAAGCTCGGCGGTGTGCTCACGATCGTCGTGCAGTGGGTGGCCGCGCTGATGGGCCCGATCTCGGTGCCGCTGCTGCTCGGCCTGCTGCCGTGGTTCCGCCGCTCGGGTTCGCGTGCCGCGCTCGTCTCGTGGGCAGGTGGCCTGCTGGCCTACGCGCTGGCCTACTACGGCTTCAACGCCTCGCTGGCGGTGACCGTCTCGCTGCCGATCCTGGTCTCGCTGGCGCTCTACATCGGACTGGGCGCGGTACTGCCGGAACGCAACGCCGTGACCGACGAAATCATCGACACGATCGACCAGGCGGACGATGAAGTGCCGAACAAGCCGAAGGAGGGTTCGGCGATCCCCGCATAACGGGGGCCGTGCGAACACCTAAGTAAGAACAGGGAGAGTCGAAATACATGGCACAGCCCAAGATCGAGCTGGACGGTCTACTCGCGTTCCCGTTGACGCCGTTCACCGAGGATCTCGAACTGAACCTCGATGCGTTCGCGGAGAATGTGGAGAGTCACATCGCGGCCGGAGCCGGTGCGCTGTTCGTGGCCTGCGGGACGGGTGAGTTCAGCTCGCTCGCGCCCAGTGAGCTCGCGGCGATACTGGCGAAGGCACGCGAGGTGGCCAGCGGCCGGGTGCCGGTCTGGGTAGGTGCCGGTGGTGGCGCGGCGACGGCCCGCGCCGGGATCGCGGCGGCCCAGGAAGGCGGCGCCGACGGCGTGCTGCTCCTGCCGCCGTACCTGGTGACCGGGCCGCCGTCGGGACTGATCGACCACGTGCGCTACGCGGTCGGCGACTCGACGGTGCCGGTCATCGTGTACCACCGCGGCACCGGCGTGTTCACCGCGGCCACGGCCGTCGAGCTGCTCGACATCCCGTCCGTGGTCGGGCTGAAGGACGGCTTCGGCGACGTCGAGCTGATGACCCGGATCGTCACGGCGATCCGCTCGGTCGACACCGACCGGGCGCGGGACTTCTTGTTCTTCAACGGTTTGCCGACCGCCGAGGTCTCCGCGAAGGCCTACGCGGCGATCGGTGTCGCCCGCTACTCGTCGGCCGTGCACTGCTTCGCGCCGGAGATCGCGCACCGGTTCCACGCGGCGCTCGCGGCCGGTGAGACCGAGGTGATGGACGCGCTGCTGGCCGGTTTCTACCTGCCGCTGGTGGCTTTGCGCGACGAGACCCCCGGCTTCGCCGTGTCGCTGGTCAAGGCCGCTGCGCGGCTGCGCGGCGACAAGGTCGGCTCGGTCCGCCCGCCGCTGATCGAGCCGAAGGCCGAGCAGATCGACCGGCTCGAGAAGCTCGTCGAGCGCGGTTTCGCGGTGCTCAAGGGGATCGACGCCTGATGAAGATCCAAGACATCGTGCTCACCCCCGTCGCGTTCGCGGATCCCCCGCTGCTGAACGTGATGGGTGTGCACGAGCCGTTCGCGTTGCGCGGCGTCGTCCAGGTGCTCTGCGACGACGGCGTGGTCGGCCTCGGCGAGTCGTACGGCGACCTGGCGTTCCTGGACCAGGTGCGCCAGGTCATCCCGGAGCTGAAGGGCCACGACGTCTTCGACCTGCCCGGCCTGAAGCGCAAGATCGCGGGCGTGCTCGGCAAGGCCGTGTTCTCCGATCAGCACGGGCTCACCGGCGGTTTCTCCAACCGCAAGACCATCGCCACGGTGTACTCGCTGTTCGAAGTGGCCTGTCTGGACGCCCAGGGGCACTTCCTCGGCAGGCCGGTCGTCGACCTGCTCGGCGGGAAGTCCCGTGACGCGGTCGACTTCTCCGCGTACCTGTTCTACAAGTACGGCGCGCACCTCGGCGCGGAAGAGGACGCGTGGGGCGAAGTCACCACTCCGGAAACGCTCGTCGGCGCCGCGCGCACGATGATCGACCGGTACGGCTTCCAGTCGATCAAGGTCAAGGGCGGTGTCTTCGAGCCCGATCAGGAGATCGCGGGCATCCACGCGCTGGCCGAGGCGTTCCCCGGCCTCCCGCTGCGGATCGACCCGAACGCCGGCTGGAAGGTCGACACGGCCATCCGCGTCGCGCGTGAGCTCGACGGGGTGCTGGAGTACCTCGAGGACCCGACGCCGGGCATCGAGGGCATGGCGAAGGTCGCCGAGCAGGCGAACATGCCGCTGGCCACCAACATGTGCGTGGTCAGCTTCGACGACATCGAGCCGGCGTTCCGCCAGAAGGCCGTCGGTGTCGTGCTGTCCGACCATCACTTCTGGGGCGGGCTGCGTGACACGCAGGCGCTGTCGAAGACGGCGGAATGCTTCGGTGTCGGGCTTTCCATGCACTCCAACAGTCACCTCGGCATCTCGCTGGCCGCGATGGTGCACGTCGCCGCGGCGACCCCGCACCTGACCTACGCCTGCGACACGCACTGGCCGTGGAAGACGACCGATGTGATCGCGCCGGGCGCGCTGGAGTTCAAGGACGGTGCGGTCGCCGTCCCCGACAAGCCAGGCCTCGGTGTCGAACTGGACCCCGACGCGCTCGCCCGCGCGCACGAGGACTATGTCCGATGTGGACAGACCAAGCGGGACGATGTGACGTACATGCGGCGTTACGTCGGCTCCTTCGAACCGAACACGGCACGGTGGTGAACCCTTGCGGGTAACTGGTTACGCGTATTCCTGGGACGTCTTGGGCGACCCCGGCTTCGTCGAGCGCGCCCGCGACCTGGGCGTCGACGAGGTCGCGGTGGCGGTGTCCTATCACTCGGCCCGTGCTTCGACGCCATGGTCGCAAGAGCACACGGCGGTCGTCGCGCGGCACGCGGCGCTCTACCGTCCGGTGCGGGAGGAAGCCTGGCGTGGCGCCAAGTTACGCCCGGCCGCCCCGGAGTGGGACCCTGGCGACGCGGCAGGCGACGCCGTGCGGGTCTTGAACGCGGCGGGCATTCCCGCGGCGGCGTGGATCGTGCTGACGCACAACTCCTTGCTGGGCACGGAATTCCCCGAGCTCACGGTCCGCAACTGCTTCGGCGAGTTGTACCCGTGGGCGCTGTGCCCGTCGCAGCCGGAGGTGCGGGAGTACGCCGCCACGCTGACCGCGGAATGCCTGGAGGGACTGGAATTCTCCTCGGTCATCCTGGAGGCCTGCGGGCCGCTCGGCGCGATCCACCAGCACCAGCACGAGAAGACCGACGGTGTCTGGGCGCCCGCGGTGGCGCGGCTGCTGTCGATCTGCTGCTGTGACGCCTGTGCGGCGGGCTGGACCGAAGCGGGTGGCGACCCCGAAGCCATTCGCGGGAAGCTGCGCGCGGAGGTCCGGCGGCTGATCGGAACCGGTGACCTGGCCGTCACCGAGGACAAGCTGCTGCCGTCGTTGCGAGAACTGCTTCTCACCACGCGCCAATCGGCGGTCGACGCGTTGCGCCGCGGCGTGCTCGCGCAGATCCCGGACGGCGTGCGGATCGTGCTGCACGGCGCGCTCGACCCGTGGGTCACCGGCGCGCTGCCCGGCCTGACGCCCACCGCGGCGGAGGACGTCGACGCGGTGGTCCTGTTCAACTGGGTGCCCGGCACGGCCGCCACCTCGGCGGTCGCCGCGGCCAGGCAGGCCCTGCCGTCCACAGTGGACATCGGCAGCTACGTGACGGCCGTGGCCGCCAACCCGGTACCCGACATGGAGGCCTACGCTCGGGAGCTGGGGAAGGCGGGGGCCGCGGAGCTGCATCTGTACCACCTCGGGCTCGCCGGCCCCGGACGTTGGCCGGACATGCACGGCGCCACCAGCGGCGCACACGCTTCTTAGGAGAAATGGCAAAGATGGCTCAGACAGACCCAGCCACGCTGGAACAGATCCTCGCGGCCGCGGCGGAGGCCAGTGGGCCCCCCGCCGCCCCGCCCCCACCCGAGCCCGCCCCCAGGCCGTTGGAGGCGGCCGCCGCACGCGACGCCATCACCCACCTGATGACCCC
>NZ_JBHWEB010000216.1:0-8285 GCF_042734395.1 Amycolatopsis sp. NPDC059657
GTTTCCTTCGCAAGAACAATCATCCCAAGTCAGAGGGCATCTGCGCGTCCACGACACGATCAACTCACCAAGATCCTCGGCGGATCCAGGCTCAGCGTTGCGAACGCCCCGTTCGCAACGTTCAACCACCCGCGAGCATCCACCGAGCAGCGGGCTCGACCAACCTGCCCGACCCTTAACTACCCGGCATTGAGTTCTAACCGTCGGCAACGCTAACGGTCAGTCCGCGTTGGAGCCGAGCAAGTCGGTGCGCAGCTGCGAAGCCGTCGAGATCACCAGCATCAGCAGTGTGCCCAGGGGCGCCGGGTCCATGCCCTCGGCCGGGAACGCGTACCGCAGGGTCACGTCGACGCCGCGCTCGGTGTGGATGACGCCCAAGGTGCCGAACAGGCCCTGGCCCGCGCGCTCGGCGACCGAAGCCGCGAGCACCTGGTCGTCAGGGAGATCCCAGGCGACCACACAGGTCAGGCTCAAGACCGTGAGCCCCTCGGCGAGCCGGGTCGCCTGGATGACGCAGGGGACGTCGGCGTGCGCGAAGGTCAGCGCGCCGTCGTCGTCGACGCGGACCTCCAAGTAACGCTCCAGCGCCTCGCGGGCGAGCGTCAGCAGTGAGGCCGTTGAGGCCGCTTCCGTGGTCACGACTTGCCTTCCGAAGCAGCGGCGGCGTCGACGGCCGCGCCGAAGCGGCGGTCGCGCTTGGCGAACTCGAGGCAGGCGTTCCACAGGTGGGTGCGGTCGAAGTCAGGGAAGAGCGTGTCCTGGAAGACCATCTCGGCGTACGCGGACTGCCAGAGCATGAAGTTGGACGTCCGCAGCTCGCCCGATGGGCGCAGGAACAGGTCCACGTCCGGCATTTCGGGCTGGTACAGGTACTTCGCGATGGTGCGCTCGTCGACCTTGTCCGGGTTGATCTTGCCCTCGGCGACACCCTGCGCGATCTTGCGTACCGCGTCGCCGATCTCTGCGCGGCCGCCGTAGTTGACGCACATGGTCATGTTCAGCGCCGTGTTGTGCTTGGTCTTCTCTTCGGCGATCTGCAGTTCCTTGATCACGCTCGCCCACAGCCGGGGCCTGCGACCGGCCCAGCGGATGCGCACGCCGATCGAACCCAGGTAGTCGACCTGGCGGCGGATGGTGTCGCGGTTGAAGCCCATCAGGAACTTCACCTCTTCGGGGCTGCGCTTCCAGTTCTCCGTTGAGAACGCGTACACCGAAAGCCACTTCACACCCAGCTCGACCGCGCCGCTGGCGACGTCGATCATCACGGCCTCGCCGCGCTTGTGCCCCTCGATGCGGGGCAGGCCGCGCTGGTTGGCCCAGCGGCCGTTGCCGTCCATCACCAGCGCCACGTGGTTCGGCACCAGCTCACGCGGGATCTGGGGCGGCTTCGCGCCGGACTCGTGCGGCTCCGGCGCCCGCAGTTCGAACTGTGACGCCTTGTTCTCGCGTCCCCTGCGCAGCACGGCCGCCTCCTCAAGCCTGGAAAATACGCCGCCCCCGACCCTACTTGCCGGTCACCGCCCGCCTTTCGACAAGGGGTAGCGACCGCAGCTGGCGCTCCAGATGCCACTGCAGATGCGCCGCGACCAGGCCGCTCGCGTCACGGCGGCAGCCGGGCAGCGAGGCCTCGGCCACCGGCCATTCGCCGTGCAGCAACGCGCTGAGCAGCACGAGCACCTCGGGCGCCGGGTGCACGGAGCCGGGAATGCGGCAGTTCGGGCACATCGAGCCGCCACCCTGCACGCTGAACGCCTTGTGCGGACCGGGCAGGCCGCAGCGGGCGCACTCGGTGATCGCGGGCTCCCAGCCCGCGTAAGCCATGGCGCGCAGGAAGAACGCGTCCAGGATGAGCGAAGAATCACGCTCGCCGCCGGCCAGCGCCCGCAACGCGCCGATGGCCAGCAGGTACAGCTTGAGCGACGGCTCACCCTCTTCGGCGGCGAGCCGATCCGCTGTCTCGGCGATCGCGCTGGCCGCCGTGTAGCGCTGGTAGTCGGCGACGATCGGCAGGTGGAACGCGTCGACCGTCTCGACCTGGGTGATCACGTCCAGCGTCCGGCCGGTGTAGAACTGCACATCCACATGCCCGAACGGCTCCAGGCGCGCGCCGAAGCGCGAGGACGTGCGCCGCACGCCCTTCGCGACGGCGCGGACCTTGCCGTGCCGCCGCGTGAGGAGCGTGACGATGCGATCGGCCTCGCCCAGCTTGTGCGTACGCAACACCACCCCGGTGTCGCGATACAGGTTCACCACGGGTACATCGTCCCACTAGGGACCGGCAAAACCCGGAGCAGCACGCTTCTGGCTCAGATGGAGGCCATGCTGGCGATGAAGATGATGAGGCCGGTGAGGCAGCTGATGCCGCCCAGCACGTTGCCGATGATGCACAGCGTCTTGGTCGTCCGCGAAGCCTGCTCGGCCGCCGCATAGTTGCCCTGCATCTTGTACTGGCCGACCTCGTTGGACTTGAAGATCGCGATGATGCCGAAGATCCCGCCGAAGAAGATCGAGATGATCGCCCAGGTCTTGTAGTCGGGGATGTCGCCGCCACCGAAACCGGGACCGCCGAAACCGGGCTGGCCGTAGGGCGCGGCCTGACCGTAAGGGGCGGGCTGGCCATAGGGCGCCGGCTGGCCGTAAGGCGCCGGGACCGCGCCGGACGGCGGGCCGTAGCCGGGCGCGGGCATGCCACCCGAGGGAGGACCGTAGCCAGGCTGTTGCGGCTGCTGCCCATAAGGCTGCTGGCCGAAGGGCTGCTGGCCGTACGGATTGGTCATCGGGTGTTCCCCCTAGCTGTGTTCATACCGGACCCCGGCACAAGCCGGTGCGCGGGAGCGTACCTGTTCGATGGCGGCACTCGCGTCCTGGTTCCCTCAAACGCGTAACGCGGCGAACGGCGCGAACGGCAGGTTCCGTACGACGAACCACAGAACGAACGCGACCCCGAAAGCCAGCGGTGTCCAGCGCCAGTGCAGCCAGCTGTTCACCCAGCGGCCGCGCAGCCTGCCGACCGCCCACGCCGCGGTGCTCCACACGAACAGCAGTCCCATGAGGAAGGTCAGCGCGTTGTAGTGCAGCGCCGCCGGAATGTCACCGTGCAGCAGGCTGTACAGCATCCGCATGCCGCCGCAGCCTGGGCAGGTGATGCCGAGCAACGCCTTCGTCGGGCACACCGGCAACGGGCCGCCGGGTGTGGTCGGATCCCCGATCAGCACGGCCGCGCAGCACACCCCGCCCGCCGCGACGACCGCCAGCGGCGGGGCCAGCGCGCGGAACTTCGCGCGCCAGCCCTGCGCCGGGTGTCCGGTGTAGACGGTCGTCATTGGTTCGGCAGGTCGCTGAACGACAGGCCGAGTATCACGGCGAACACGACCAGTGCGATGGCGGCGAGCACCCCGAGCACGCCCGAGACGATCGCCGACCAGATGGCCCACTTCTTCGCCTCGTCGGCGGCCTGCTGCGCAGCGGCCTGCTGGCCCGAGAACCACAGGCCCTGTACCTGGTTCGCCTTGACGATCGCCACGATGCCCAATGGCAGGCAGCACATGAGCGTGGCGAGGATCGCCCACACCATGTTGTTGTCCGGCGGGGGCGCGTACATCGGCGGCGGGTAGCCCTGCCCGTACTGGTCGGACATGGCTAGAAACCGAGCCTGCGCAACTGTTTCGGGTCGCGCTGCCAGTCCTTGGCGACCTTGATGTGCAGGTCGAGGTAGACCTTCATGCCGAGCAGCGCCTCGATGTGCGCACGCGCGCTCGCGCCGACCTGCTTGAGCCGCTCACCCTTGTGCCCGAGGATGATCCCCTTCTGGCTGGGGCGTTCGACGTACAGCAGCGCGTGGATGTCGATGAGGTCGTCGCGGCCCTCGCGCGGCAGCATCTCCTCGACGGTGACCGCGATGGAGTGCGGCAGCTCGTCGCGGACGCCTTCGAGCGCCGCCTCGCGGATGAGTTCGGCGACCAGCGTCTGCTCGGGCTCGTCGGTCAGCTCGCCGCCGGGATAGAGCTGCGGGCCCTCCGGAAGCTTCTTCACCAGCAGGTCCGCCAGCGCGCCGACCTGGAAACCGTCCACGGCGGACACCGGGATCAGGTCGGCGAACTCCATCACGTCCTGCAGCGCGAGCAGCTGCTCCATGACCTGCTGCGGCTGCACGAGGTCGGTCTTGGTGACCACCCCGACGACCGGCGTCCGCTTGGCGATCTTGACGAGTTCGGCCGCGATGAACCGGTCGCCGGGGCCGATCTTTTCGTTGGCGGGCACGCAAAAGCCGACAACGTCCACTTCGGACCAGGTGGAGTGCACGATGTCGTTGAGCCGCTCGCCGAGCAGCGTGCGCGGGCGGTGCAGGCCCGGCGTGTCGATGAGCACGAGCTGCGCGTCGTCACGGTGCACGATGCCGCGGATGGCGTGCCGGGTGGTCTGCGGCTTGCTGGAGGTGATCGCGACCTTGCTGCCGACCAGCGCGTTGGTCAGCGTCGACTTGCCCGCGTTGGGCCGCCCGACGAAGCAGGCGAAGCCGGAACGATGCTCGGACATCAGCGCAGCACCTGACCTGACGGATCGGCCAGGTAGACCGGCGCGTGCTTGGACAGGTCGCGCACGGCGCTCACCGAAGCCTCCTTGAGCAGGCCCTCGCCGGTGACGACGACCGCCGCTTCGATGCCTTCCGCGCCGCTGGACACGGCGGCGGCGACCGCGGCCTGCAACGCCGTCAGCTTGAACGACGGCAGGTCGACGGTGGCGGCGGCGTAGGTGCGGCCGTCGGTGTCGCGCACCGCGGCACCCTCTTCGGCCTGGATCCTGGCCCTCGACGAACGGGCCAGCGTCACCAGCTTCTGGTCCTCGGGGTCCAGCTCAGGCATGTTCAACGCTCCTGTCATCAGGTTTCGGCACGCGGGTGCGCTTGCGCTCGACGGAGGTGTCGGCCGGATAGACGACCACCGAGGTGATCCGCATCCGCCCGCGCCGGTCCTTGCCGCCCTCCGCGTACAGCCGCAGTCCGGCGACCTCGGCTTCCGCACCCGGTAGCGGGACCCTACCCAGCCGCTCGGCGAGCAGCCCGCCGACGGTCTCCACGTCGTGGTCTTCTTCGAGATCGAGGCCGAACAGCTCGCCGAGATCGTCGATGCCGAGCCGTGACGACACGCGCAGCGCGCCGTTCTCCAGCTCCTCGACGTCGGGGCGTTCGTCGGTGTCGGACTCGTCGGTGATCTCGCCGACGATCTCCTCGAGCACGTCTTCGATGGTCAGCAGGCCGGCGGTGCCGCCGTACTCGTCGACGGCGATGGCCATGTGGTTGTGCGAGACCTGCATTTCCTTGAGCAGGTCGTCGAGCCGCTTCGAGTCGGGGACGTAGCTCGCCGGGTTCATCAGCTCGCGGACGAGGCGCTGCGGCCCGTTCTCGGCCATGTACGCGGGCATCAGATCCTTGATGTTGGCGACGCCGACGATCTCGTCGACCGACTCGCCGATCACCGGCACCCTGGTGAACCCGGTGCGCAACGCCAGCGCAAGCGCTTGCCTCACGGTTTTCGTCTGCTCGATCCAGACGATCTCGGTGCGCGGCACCATCACCTCGCGCGCGACGGTGTCGCCCAGCTCGAACACCGAGTGGATCATCTCGCGCTCGGAGTCCTCGACGACGCCGCGTTCCTGCGCGAGGTCGACCAGCTCGCGCAGCTCGACCTCCGAGGTGAACGGGCCCTCGCGGAAGCCCTTGCCGGGGGTGATCGCGTTACCGATGACGATCAGCAGCCTGGACAGCGGCCCCATCAGCGTGCCTAGCACGCGGACCGGGCCCGCCAGCAGCGTGCCGACGCGGTACGGGTGCTGGCGGCCGATGGTGCGCGGGCCGACGCCGATGAGGACGTAGCTCACGACCACCATGACCACGGCCGAGACCAGCACGGCGACCGCGAGCGGGGTGATCAGCTGCACGAACACGACCGTGACCAGCACGGTCGCGGTGAGCTCGCAGCCGAGCCGCAGCAGCAACAGCAGGTTGATGTGCCTGCGGCGTTCCGCGACGACGGCGGCGAGCTGGCGCGCGCCGACCCTGCCGATGCGGACGAGACCGTCGACCCTGGCGGGCGAGACCGTGCTGACCGCGGCGTCCGCGGCCGCGAACACACCGGCGAGCAGCACCAGCGCGATCGCGAAGATCAGCATGGCTACGGCGTTTCTGGCTGTTCGCCCGCCGGCGCGTCGAGTCCGGCGATGCCGAGCACGCGGTCGTCGGCGCTGCGCTGCGCGTCCTGGCGCCTGGCCGCCGAGACGGCGTCCTGGAACTCGCCGAGGATCCGCTTCTGCAGCCCGAACATCTCGCGTTCCTCGGCGGGCTCGGCGTGGTCGTAGCCCAGCAGGTGCAGCACACCGTGCACGGTCAGCAGGTGCAGCTCGTCGAGCAGCCCGTGGCCCGCGGTCTTGGCCTGGTCCTTGGCGAACGCCGGGCACAGCACGATGTCACCGAGCAGCGCGGGCGACGGGTCCGCGGCGTCGGGACGGCGTGACTGCTCCAGCTCGTCCATCGGGAAGGCCATCACGTCGGTGGGGCCTGGCAGGTCCATCCAGCGGACGTGCAGGTCCTCCATCACGTCGAGCGTGACCAGCAGTACGGACAGCTCGGCCAGCGGGCTGACCTCCATCTTGTCCAGTGCGAAGCGGGCGGCGGAGACGATCGACGTCTCGTCGACCGTCACTCCCGATTCGTTGGCGATCTCGATGCTCACCGGCGACCCTTCCAGCCATTCCCGGGCGCCTGCTCGTCCTGCACGGCCTGCCACTTCTCGTATGCGTCGACGATGTCGCCGACCAGTCTGTGCCGCACGACGTCCTGGCTGGTCAGCTGGGCGAAGTGCAGGTCGTCGACACCTTCGAGGATGTCCTTGACCACGCGCAGGCCGCTCTTCTGCCCGGACGGCAGGTCGACCTGGGTGACGTCACCGGTGACCACGATCTTGGAGCCGAAGCCCAGCCGGGTCAGGAACATCTTCATCTGCTCGGGCGTGGTGTTCTGCGCCTCGTCGAGGATGATGAACGCGTCGTTGAGCGTCCGGCCGCGCATGTAGGCGAGCGGGGCGATTTCGATGGTCCCGGCCGCCATGAGCTTGGGGATCGAGTCCGGCTCGACCATGTCGTGCAGCGCGTCGTAGAGCGGGCGCAGGTACGGGTCGATCTTCTCGTTGAGCGTGCCGGGCAGGTACCCGAGCCGCTCACCTGCCTCGACGGCCGGGCGGGTCAGCACGATGCGGGTGACCTGCTTGGCCTGCAGTGCCTGGACGGCCTTGGCCATCGCGAGGTACGTCTTGCCGGTACCGGCTGGGCCGATGCCGAACACGATCGTGTGCTTGTCGATGGCGTCGACGTACTTCTTCTGGTTGAGCGTCTTGGGCCGGATGGTCTTCCCGCGGCGCGAGATGATGTCCATGCTCAGCACTTCGGCCGGTGACTCGCCGGAGTCGGCGGTGAGCATGCCGACGGTGCGGCGGACCGTGCTGGGGTCCACCTGCTGCCCGCGTCCGGCGAGTGTCACCAGTTCGGCGAACACCCGCTCGGCGAACGCGACGTCCGCCGGTGCGCCGGTGAGCGTCACCTCGTTGCCTCGGACGTGCACGTCCGCTTCGAGAAGTTCTTCGACTACCCGGAGATTCTCGTCCCGTGATCCCAGCAGGGCCAGCGCGGCCGCGTCGGGGATCGGGAACCGGGACTGCGCCGCGGACTCGTTCTTGCCGACGTCCGGTCGTGCGGCCCCACCCTCTGCCGTACCTGCCACGTGCCCTCGGGCCTGCTTTCTGCGCTAACGCCGTTCCACTTCCGACCCCACGATGCTAGCCGCACGCCACCCGGCGACGCAGTCCGGTTTCCCTAGGAGCCGAACCGGCTGAGTGGTTCCCCGCCCAGCACGTGGGCGTGCACGTGGAACACGGTCTGCCCGGCATCACCGTCCGTGTTGAACACAACCCGGTACCCCGACTCCTTGATCCCCTCGATCTCAGCCACCTTCGCAGCCGAAGCGATCACCTCAGCCAACAGCCCCGGGTCAGCCGCAGCCAACTCAGCCACGTTCCGATACCTCGTCTTCGGCACAACCAGCACATGCACCTTCGCCTGAGGCCCAATGTCCCGAAACGCCAGCGTCGTCTCAGTCTCGTACACGATCTCGGCCGGAATCTCCCGAGCAATGATCTGCTCGAACAACGTCTCACTCATCCCCAAACCCTACTAACCCCGCCCACCCCACCCCAGGGGGTCGTGAGTGGTATGGCCGGTTAGAACCCGGCCATACC
>NZ_JBHWEB010000217.1:0-8123 GCF_042734395.1 Amycolatopsis sp. NPDC059657
GGGTGGGTTTTCTAGTTCTCACCCCACACCACCCCACCCCGCGACTGCTTCACGCTACCTGGGAAGTGAGTCCCAGCTGGGTGAGAATTGTGGCCACGTCGTAGTAGACCCGCTCGCAGACGAGCCGGTCGTCCTCGAACAGGAAGAAAGCGGTCATCCGGCAGCGGAACTCCCGGCCGGTCGGCTCCTCGCCCATGAAGCTGCCCTTGTGCGTCCCGAGCAGGTCGAACTCGACGATCACCGCGTCGTCGGCGTGGCGCAGCGAGATCAGCTCGTTGCGCTGATCCGGGAACGCGCCGCGGGTCTTCTCGTAATAGGCGGACACCTCTTCCGCGCCATCGAAGACCTGCCCGGTCGGGATCAGCTCGTACCGCGGATGCTCGAAGGTGCCGAGCGTGACGTCGAACGCGTGCACGTTCTCCGACTCCATGTGCTCGCGGACGATCGCTTCCCTGCGTTCCCTGCTCATCTTCGCACTCCCTTGTGATGACACGTACACCGTACGTACGACGGTGGCACGTACACTGTACGTACGTCAAGGGAGGACAGCAGTGGGACTCACCAGGGACCGCATCGTCGACGCGGCCATCACGCTCATCGAACGCGACGGCCTCGACGCCGTCTCGATGCGCAAACTCGCGGCCGAGCTCGACGCGGGCACGATGTCGCTCTACAACCACATCCCGAACAAGGCCGCACTGCTCGACGCGGTCAGCGAGCGCGTCTTCGCCGAGCTCGACACCCCGGCGGGCGACGGCGACTGGCGCGACCGCCTCCGCGCGCAGGCCCACGCGCTGCGCGACCTCTCCCGCCGCTACCCCCACGCCTTCGTACTGCTCGCGCTGCGCCGCCTGGGCACCGAAAGCGGCCTGCGCCCCGTCGAGCGCGCGCTGGCCACGCTGGCCGACGCCGGCTACCACGGCCCCGAAGCCGTCCACGCCCTGCGCGCGATCGTCGCCTACGTCACCGGCGCCCTCATGCGCGAAGCCGAAACCACGCCCTCACTCGGCGGCGTCGCCATCTCCCCCTACGCCGAGCCCATCGACGCCACCGAATACCCGCTGGTCGCCGCCGCCTCCCCCACCCTCGCCGCCTACGACCACGCCCGCGAGTTCGACCACGGCCTGGACCTGCTCATCCGGGCCCTCGCCACCCCGGCCCAGTAAAAAAATCCCAATGCGGCATTCGTCAGGTTTCAGCACGCCAATGTGGCATTCGTCAGCTCAAAGCTGACCAAAGCCGCATTGGGATTTTTTTCCCCGGCCCAGCGTCAGCCCCGGCCGATGAAGGGCATGGTCGTCGCCGTGATCGTCAGGAACTGGACGTTCGCGTCCAGCGGCAGGCCCGCCATGTAGAGCACGGCGTCCGCCACGTGCCGGGCGTCGAAGGTCGGCTCGACCTTGAGGGTGCCGTCCGCCTGGGGCACCCCGTGCGCCATCTTCTCGGTCATTTCCGTCGCCGCGTTGCCGATGTCGATTTGCCCGCACGCGATCCCGAACGGCCGCCCGTCCAGCGAAAGCGACTTGGTCAGGCCGGTGATCGCGTGCTTGGTCGCGGTGTACGCGATGCTGCCAGGCCGCGGGCTGGTCGCGGAGATCGAGCCGTTGTTGATGATCCGCCCGCCCTGCGGCTCCTGCGCCCGCATCAGCCGGAACGCCTCCCGCGCGCACAGGAACGAGCCGGTCAGGTTGGTGTCGACCGTCCGCCGCCAATCCTCGGCCAACAGCTCATCCGGCATCCCCCACACCGACAGGCCCGCGTTGTTGACCAGCAGGTCGAGCCGCCCCCACGAGGCGCGGACGGTGTCGAACAGCGCCGCCACCGAAGCCTCGTCGGTCACGTCGGTCGGCACGACGAGCGCGCCTTCGGAAGCCGTCTCCCGCAGCGCGTCTTCCCGGCGCCCGGCCAGCGCGACCTGGTAGCCGGCGTCGAGCAGCGCCCGCGCGATGCGCCTGCCGAGCCCCGACCCCGCCCCGGTCACGACCGCGGTGCGACCCTCCGTAGTCATACGTATCCTCTCCGTCTCGATATGGCGAAAGTCTCGCGTCCCGCCATTGCGATCACCTTGCCCGCTTACTCACCCTGGCGGCTATGGAGTTCTCTTTCGACCTGACCGCCGACGAGCTGCGGCGACGCGCCGAGGTGCTCAAAGCGCTGGGCCCCGGCTGGGACCCGGTCACGGCGTTGCGCGAGGAAGAGGCGGCCTACGCGTTGCTGTTCTCCGGCCTCGACGCCGAGCAGCAAGCCATCCACAACGACCTGGTCGAGGCGGGCGTGCTCCCGCGGAGGGAGGACCGCGATGCCGCTTGACCCGACCGCGGACCCGAGCCGCCGAGCCTGGCTCCCCTGCCCGCGCTGCGCGCACGGGACCGACTGCGACGACGACGGCAACTGCTCCGAGCATTGGCAGTTCCTGCTGACGAACCGCGCGACCGTGCTGCACCTGCAGTGCCCGAGCTGTGCCCATCTGTGGAGCCACGACACCCGAAAATCCGCATAATGTCGCAGCATGGGACTTCTTGACGGCTTCAAGGCGGGCGTGGCGAAGCAACTCGGCCATCCCAGCGGAGTGCCAGGCAAGATCATCGGCGCGCTGCTCAACCGCGGCAACGCCAAGCCGGTCACCGGCGCGGTCGACGCGCTGCGTCTCACCGGCGGCGAAACCGTGGCCGACTTCGGCTTCGGTGGTGGCATCGGGCTCAAGCTCCTGCTCGCCAAGGTCGGCCCGGACGGCACGGTGCACGGCGCCGACATCTCCGAGACGATGCTCGACAGCGCGCGCTCCCGGCATCGCGGCGACGCACGGCTGAAGCTGCATTCCGCTTCACTGACCGAACTTCCGCTGCCCGACGCGTCACTCGACGGCGCGATCACCTGCAACACCATCTACTTCATCGAAGACGTCACGGCGGCGTTCCGCGAAATCGCGCGGGTGCTCAAGGACGGCGGCAAGATCGTGGTCGGCATCGGTGACCCGGAAGGCATGCGCAAGCAGGGTTTCACCGAGCAGGGGTTCCGGATCCGAGAGGCCGACGAGGTCATCGGGCTGCTCGCCGACGCTGGCCTGACTCTCGACGAACGCGTCCGCGTCCCGACCGGGCGGTTCCCGTTCCATCTCTTGGCCTGCGTCAAAAAGCACTGAAGGCCGCCACCTCGCGGTGACGGCCTTCAGTAACCCCTCGAACCTCAGTTGACCGCGGCCACACCCAGCGCGGCGAGCGCCGGGCCTGCCATGATCACGCCGTTGCCGGTCACCGAGTCGACACCGGGCGCGCCGATGTCGATCGTGCTGGCGATGAGCGCGGAGCGGATCTGCGCCGGGGTCGCCGCCGGCTTGCCGGAGAGCAGCAGCGCCGCGATGGCCGCCGCGTGCGGGGCCGCCGCCGAGGTGCCGAAGAACGGCTGGAACCCGGCGACCGTGGTGGCGGTGCCGTCAGCGGCGGTGATGTCCGGCTTCTGACGGACAGTGCCGCCGGTGGCGGAGAAGTTGCCGGGCGTCAGAGCCACACCGGCGGCCGTGTAGAACTGGCGGCGCAGGCCGTCGGACGAGAACCGCTCGTTCTTGCTCGCGGCGGTGAAGAGACCGGGGTACGGGCCCGCCGGGTTGGCCGGGTCACCGGTCTCCAGCGGGCGGGTGAACGCGGTCGCCGCCGGGGCAGCCGCGACGCTGAACGCGTTGGCCGCCGACGAGTGACCCGAGGTCACGCCGTTGGTGCTGAAGCCTTTCAGCGTGCCGGAGTCGACAAAACGACCACGGATCACGTTGAGCGCGAGGAACCGGTCGGCACCGCTGTACTTGACGACCGCGACCCGGTAACCGGAGCCGGTGGTCGGCACGCTCGCGATCTCGTACGGGTTCTGGTTGCCGTTCTGAGTGTCCTCACTGGACGCCACGACGTTGCCGGACGAGTTCAGGATGAACAGGTCGTAGTCGTTGGCGGACTTGCCCCACGGGTCGGACCAGAACAGCGTCACCGGCTTCTTGAGCGAACCGGCCGACAGCGGGTTGTAGATCTGGATGGCCGAGCCGGGGTCGAAGTCGTGCGCGATACCCGACTTGCCGCTGATCTTCTTGCCGGAGCTGACGAAGTCGCCTTCCCAGTAACCGCTGGTGCCGTCGGTCTTGTTGCCCGAGTTGCCCGCGGAGGAGAAGTAGAGCACGCCGGCGGCGGTGACGTCGTTGACCGCCTGCGCGACCGGGCCGTCCTGGAACGGCGACTCGTCGAAGTAGGCGACGTCGTCGACGATCACGTTGCACTTGCCGGTGGTGCGCAGCGCGCGGATGTTGGCCGCGAAGCTGGCCTCGCTGGTGAACGCGGTCGCGTAGCCGAGCGTCGCGTCGGGCGCCAGGTCGTGGACCAGCTCCAGCATCGCGGTGCCCTCGTCACCGCTGCCGGCCTGTCCGGGGAGCACGTCCACGGCGGGGAGTTCGCCCGCGTCCTGCGAGGCCTTGAGCGAATCGATGCCGTCGGAGAGCACGCAGACCTTGATGCCCTTGCCGCTCACACCGTACTTCGTGCGCGCGGTGTCAGCGCCGTGCGCCTTGTCCCCTTCGGACACGGTCGCGGCGGCGATGGCCTGCTGGGCGGCCTGCTGACGACGGTCCTGCGGGGCGGATTCGGTCCAGGTGATGGCCTGCGCGGCGGGCTTCACCGAGGCGACCTGCGCGCGGTCGGCGATCTTGTCGACGGCGGTGAGCGGCAGCTCGGCACGGATCGAGTCGGCCTGCGCGTCCTTCACCGTGCCACCCGCCGCCGTGACGGCGCTGAGCAGCGCACCATCCACAGTGGCCTTGATGTCGACGGAGACCTTGTCGCCGCTGGTCTTCAGGTTGGTGCGGTAGTCCGGCAGCTTGCGCGCGAGGTTCTGGTCCTGGCGCAGGCGCTTCTCGACCACGAGCGCGCTCGACTGCTTGCGCTCCGCGGCCGTCAGGGACTGCTTGATTCCTTGCAGCGCACCGATTCCGGCGTCAGTGCGCGCTGCGTCTTGATCCGCGGCGGACGGCTGCGCCACGGAAACGCTGGCTGAAAGCAGCAGCGCTCCGACCGCAACCGGAACCGAGTACAACGCGACTCGGTTGAATCTGCGCATGGGTTACTCCAACATCTCGTATCACTCACTTCGAGTCACCCCTGACAGGGTGTAGTGAGGGAAATGTAAGGAGCAACACCCGAGATGAACACCAACCAAAGTCTGGAAGATGATCCATGCCCACATGCTGATATCCCGAATCGATCGGGGCTGGCTTCGGTTAAATATTGGTGCTATTAGGAATCTGAGAAGGTTTCAGATACTCGTACGAGTGAGCCCGCCTGCGGTTCCGCTGGGCGATCTCGTCCTCGGCCGCGGCCAGGTCGGAGAGGAAACCCCGCTGCGCTACGGCAATCGGCGTACGACGGAAGTCGTCCTCGTAGTCGCCGAGCAGCGTGTGGTGCACCGAGCCCAGGAATGTCATCACGCAGAATTGCTGGACCGCGACGTCAAGTGGCGGAAGATGGGCGAGCCAATCGGCTTCGGTATGGTCACGGCCGCGCGGCTCTTCGGTATAGCCCGCCAGCGGATTCGCGGGCAGAAAGGACATATGGTCCTTCTGCGCGAAATTGACGACCGCGTGCTGCGGGCCCGCGATCCAGATGACCATTGTCAATATTTCAACGAGATCCTGGCGATCGGCGATCTGCCCCGGCGTCGCCCCGAAGTCCGTGATGTGCCCGCCGGTCGGCGAGGCCGCCTCGGCCGCCCAGCCCTGCAGCTCGTGGTCGCCGAGCACGTCGGCATCCGATTTGTAGTACCCGGCGACGAACTCGCCGACCCAGCGCTGGATCGCGTTCCACACCAACAGGCCGTCGTCTCGGTAGGGGTGATGCGGCAGCGTCGCGAGGCTGTCGACGCCGGCGCTCGCGAGCTTGTTCGGCAAGTAGTTGCCACGAAAGGAGAATGCGAGGCGATGCTTCGCGAGCCACGGGTAAGTGCTCTTGAGATCGGAGCCGATCAGGTATTCGACGGCCTTGCCCGGCTGGATCAACAGCTCGACCGCGAGCTTGTTGATGGACATCGTGCCCTCGAAATGCCGCTTCAGCAGGATCGAGACCGGGTGATTCGCGGCGAGGTTGCGCACGGCCGCGAGCAGCACTGCCTCGCTCACCAGGTGTGTGAAGCCCAGGTGCGTCAGCACTTCGTGGTAGGTGTTGTGCGCGGCGAGCACACAGTTCTTGGCGAGCTTCCACGAATAGCCGTCGAGCGGGGTGTAGATGTCGCGACCTGCCGGGTCCTGTCCACATTGGATGGCGAACGGACGCAGTGCCCCGCCGGCACGGGGCACCGCGAACGCCACCATAGGCGCGTACATGTACTTCGGCGCCTGTGGATGCCTGCCGTTGTCCAAAGCGGACATCGCCTGGTAATCCACCCAATAGACCCGTTTCGCCACGATGGCGGCGGCCAGGTTCTCCCCCGCGAGCTCCGGCACGGAGGCGAGATGATCCGAGGTGAGCGGAAACTTACCCGGCACCTCGTCGAGCCGCACGAGCCGTGTCGGGTCGGGCCCGGCGACGAAGTTCTCCGCGAAGTACTCGTCCGATTCGAACCAGCCGACCGCCTCCGGCGGCTTCAGCAACGCGAAGACGTCCTGGAACTCCTTGAGCGTCTTCGCCGGGTCGAGCCGCTTCGTGCCACCAGGGACCGGCATGAAGTAGTCGACGAGCCCGGCGATGTCGTCCTGCTTGACCATCTCGGCCAGCCGCAACGGCGCGAGCGGCTGGAGGTCGTTGACGAAGTTCCACTGACCGCGGCGTTTGAGCACCCGCAGATTGAGGCGGACCTTTTCCTGCGTCTCCAGCGCCTTGAGCTGCCATGGACGCTCCGGCGCGTCCTCGTCCCGCATGCCGGAGGACACCGGGAACCCGAGCTCCAGGTTGTAGGTGTACCCCGCACGGACGGCCGCCAGCTGCTCGGCACGTTCGGCGCGCCCGTCATGCTGGGAGATCAGGTACTCGGTCAAGGCTGCCTCCACCTCTAGTGGAACGGCAGCCTAATCGGAGATCTACTACATGTCACTGGCGCATCTCAGATATTTAGTCGAATCTTATTCACTTATCAGTATCTCTTAATTCAAGACGTGAAGTCGATCACGACCTTACCCCGCCCGTGCCCGGCCTCGATCTCACGATGCGCGTCGGCCGCCCGACTCAGCGGGTACGTCCTGCGAACATGGAACCTCAGGTCTCCCTTCGCGTAGAGCGCCGCGAGCTCGGCCAGCCGCTCCGCCGACCGCCCGCTCTTCGAGACCCGCACGCCGAGCGCGGCTGCCTTTTCATGCTCGACGAGCGTGAGAATCCGGCTCCGATCTTCGACCAGTTCCAGCGAAACCTCCAGCGCGACGCCCCCGGCTCCGTCAAGTACCGCGTCGACCCCCTGCGGCGCGGCCAGCTTCACCCGGTCGAGAAGCCCGTCGCCGTACACGACCGGGGTGGCGCCGAGCGAGCGCACGTAGTCCTGATTGGCCTCGCTCGCGGTCCCGACGACTGTGGCACCTCGGAGTGCGGCGAGCTGAACGGCCGCGGTGCCGACTGATCCGGCGGCCGCATGAATCAGGATCGTGTCGCCGTTGGCCACCTTGAGCACTTCCAGCGCGATATGCGCGGTTTGCATGCCCGCGGTGAACCCGCCCGCGACCGCCCACGGCATGTCCGCCGGCTTGGCGGTCACATGCTCCTGCGGCACGACGACGTACTCCGCGTAAGCCCCGAGCTGGGTGAACCCGAGCACCTCGTCGTTCACGCCTGCCAGGGTGGCACCTTCGCCGACCTCATCGACGATCCCGGCGAACTCATTGCCGGGCACCCGCGGCCACCGCAGATCAGCGCCCGGCGGCTCCCACCCGGCCCGCACCGCCGCGTCGTACGGCTGCACGCCCGCGGCCTTGACGCGGACCCTCACCTGCCCCGGCCCCGGGTGCGGGTCCTCGACCTCGAGAACCCGCAACACCTCGGGCGCGCCGGCCTCGGTGAACCCTGCGACCTTCATTCGGTACCTCCTCGTTGACTGCCAACGAGCCTGGTACCTCAAGCAAGGTCGAGGTCAAGAGAGTCGTGGGGTCGTGAGTGGTACGGCCGGTTCTAACC
>NZ_JBHWEB010000218.1:0-8011 GCF_042734395.1 Amycolatopsis sp. NPDC059657
GCTGCGGGTGGTCGGCCCACCGCCGGCGCCCCCCCCGACTCGCTCACGTGCCGATTGACAACGCAGGCCAAGCCTTAACTACCCGGCATTGGGTTCTAACCGGCCTAAACACTCACGAGTCCTGACCAGCGGATACGCGAGCTTGGTCACACCCCTGGCTTATACGCACGTATGTTGCGACATTAGGTGGAAACGTCTCGTGACGGTGACCACCTGGTTTGTTTATTTCCGCTGGTAGACGCGTCAAGACCGATTCAGTCACATCCTGTCACAGGTTTCGATACGGTAAATTCTTCGTAGCACCAGGGCCAAGTCGGCCCGGCCTTCCCCACCACCCCCTCGTCCCGCTCACCGAGTGTGACGGCTGGTTCGGCGTGCACGGGGAATCCGATTTTCGCTAGGAGACCTTGTTGAGTACCGAATTCGAGCCCGCTCGACTCGATGACGTAGAGGAGTTGCTGGCCCTTTTCCGGCTGCAGTACGGCGACAGCTATCCGTTGCCCAGCGGCAACGACCCCGAGATGATGGCCGCCGCGATCGCCAACCCGGTCCCCTCCTGGCTGGTCGCCCGCGACAACGGCCGCATCATCACCACGATCATGGCCGAGATCGCCGCCGAGGACCGGATCGCCAGGACGCAGAGCCTCATCGTCCACCCGGACGCACGCGGCCGCGGCATGGCGCGCAAGGCCGTCGGCGCGCTCGCCGACCTGCTGCTGACCAGCGGCCACATCGACTCGGCGTACGGGAAGTCGCGCACCTCCAGCACCGCGGCGCAGCGGATGATGCTGAGCAACGACTTCACCGCGCTGGGCATCTTCCCCAACGCCCACAAGTTCGACAGCCAGGAGACCGTGCTGCTCACGGTCAAGCACGCCGAGGGCGTTCTCGACCGCCGCGAGCCGGTGCACAAGGTCCCGGCCGAGCTCGAACGGCTGGTCACCGCCGTCGAGCACAGCGTCGGCATGCCGGTGCGCCCCGAGTTCGTCCCCGCGACCGAGTACCCCGTCACCGGCTCCGACGTCGAACTCGAACTGCTCGACGCCCCGCACTTCGTCGCCAGGACCTTCGACGCCCAGGTGCGCGACCCGTACCGCCGGTACTACCCGCTGCACACCCCGAACATGCTGCTCACCGACGCGCAGGGCACCTTCGAGCTCTACGCGCGGCTCACCAAGCACGACGGCTACGGCACGATGATCGCCGGGACCCCGAACGGGCTCGCCGTCGTGCCGCACCTCGGCCAGATCGTCCGGAAGCTGAGCGAGGCGGGCGCCGCCTACCTCGAGACGATCGTCCCGCTCTGCGCCTTCGAAGAGCTGAGTGCCTTGCTGGCACACGGCTTCCTGCCCGCCGCCATGTACCCGGCGATGCGCCGCGACGGCGGCCTCTTCCAGGACTACGTGGTGATGGCGCGGACCATGCAGCCGCTCGACTTCCGCGGGCTGAAGATCGACGAGGCCTTCCGCCCCTACGCCGAGCAGTACATCGACCTGTGGACCCAGCGTCACCTCAACACCAGTGGAGTTTTCCGGTGAGCCCGCACCTGACCGACCCGGCGACCGTCCCCGACACCGTCGCGCTCAAGAACGTCCAAGCATTGTGCGACATCGCCGACCCGTACCGCCACGACGCGGAGACCGACGCGCTGTTCGTCGCCGCGATGAACGAGTCGAACCACTGGCACGTCCGGCGTTCCCCGTTCTATGCCAACCTTTTCGACGGCATGACCGAGCTCAAGTCCATTGAGGACCTCACGCGTCAGCCGTACATCCACGCGAACTTCTTCAAAATGCACGAGATCCTTTCCGTGCCCCGCGAGGACGTTCTCGTGAACCCGACCTCTTCGGGCACCACCGGCCAGAAGTCGCAGATGTTCTGGGACGAGTGGACCGTGCGCTCCGGCCAGCGGATGATCGCGCGGATCTTCGATCACTACAGCTGGATCGACAGCGACCCGGTCAGCTACCTGCTCTACACGAACCAGCCGCAGCCGGGACTCAAGACCGGCAGCGCGCGCACCGGCCAGCTGCTGACCGACTTCGCGCCGGCCGGTTCGGTCGACTACGGCCTCGCGCACACCGGCACCGGCCACGAGTTCGACGCCTTCGGCTCCATCCGCGCGCTGCAGCGCTTCGCCGAGGAGGACGTGCCCGTCCGCATCTTCGGCTTCCCCGCGTTCCTGTCCTTCACCCTCGACCGGATGCGCGCGCTGGGCCTCCCGCCGGTGAAGCTCAACGAGCGCTCGCTGGTGCTCTTCGGCGGCGGCTGGAAGGGCAACGCGGACAAGCAGATCGCGAAGCCCGAGCTCTACCGCCGCATCAACGGCCAGCTCGGCATCCCCGACGAGCGCATCCGCGACGCCTACGGCTCCGTCGAACACTCCATCCCGTACATCGAGTGCCCGAACCACAACCTGCACGTGCCTACTTGGTCGCGCGCGCTGGTCCGGTCGGTGCGGACACTCGAACCGCTTCCCTTCGGTGAGCGCGGTTATCTGCAGTTCATCTCGCCGTACATCACCTCGGCGCCCGCGCAGAGCGTGCTGATGGGTGACCTCGGCACGCTGCACGCCCCGCGGGAATGCGGCTGCGGCACGCCCACCCCGTGGTTCGAGATCCACGGACGCGCGGGCATCTCCCGCAACCGCAGCTGTGCCATCGCCGCCGCCGAACTTCTGAAGGACAAAGCGTGAGTAACGAGCATTACTGGCAAGGAGTCTGGGTCGACGACGTCCGCGCGGGCGACCTGCTCGAAACCCTCGAAGAGACCACCCAGCGCGTGCTGTCGGCCGAGCGGTTGAGCCCGCTGACCGTGCTCGCCGCGTGCGAGAAGCTCGCCGAGCGACTGTCCAAACCGGACAGTGTGGTGCGGATCCAGCTCACCGAGCGACTGCAGGACTGGGGACTGCCCCGCGACGAGATCGCCGAGACCTTCGACCTGCTGGTCGACCAGCTCGCCCGTGAGGAGCTCGAGCGCAAGGTCACCCGCGAGCTCGGCGGTGTCGACCCGGCACGCCTCGCGCGGTTCGACTTCAAGCTCCCGATCTTCGAAGCCTGGGTCCCGGTCGGCCTGCTCGCGCACGTCGCGGCTGGCAACGCACCGGCCGTCGGCGCGCTGAGCGCCATCGAAGGCCTGCTCACCGGCAACCTCAACGTCATCAAGACCAGTGGCGCCGACTCGCTGTTCACCGCGGAGTTCCTCGCCGCGCTGGCCGAGCAGGACCCGACCGGCAAGATCGCCGAGCGGCTGATCGTGCTGCGGTTCTCGTCCTCGCGCAAGGACTGGCTGGAGCGCATGGTCGCGCCCGCCGACGCCGTCGCCGTCTGGGGTGGCGAGGAGGCCATCAACGGCATCGCCGAGTTCACCGGCCCCGGCACCCGCCTCATCGACTGGGGCCCCAAGCTCTCCTTCGCCTACCTGACCGCCGACACCTGGTCCGCGACCGACGCGCTGCACGCCGTCGCCGCCGACGTCTGCCGTCTCGACCAGCAGGCCTGCTCCAGCCCGCAGGTCATCTACCTCGACACCGACGACGAGGAAGAGGTCTTCGCGTTCGCCGAGCGCTTCGCGCCGGTGCTGGCCGAGGTCGTCCACCAGCGTCAGCCGCGCGACCCCAGCGACGCCGAATGGGCCGAGATCAACAACACGGTCATCGTCGCGCGGCTGGAGGAGAACCTCGGCCTCACCAAGGTGATCACCGCCGACGACGGCACCTGGCGGGTCATGGCCGACACCCGGTCGGCGCTGCGCGCCTCGCCGCTGTACCGCACGGTGTGGGTGAAACCGTTGCCGCGCACCGAGATCACGGCCACGCTGCGCCCGATGCGCCGCTACCTGCAGACCGTCGGCCTCGCCGCCACCCGCCAGGACACCGCGGTGCTCGCCCGCACGCTGGTGAGCACCGGCGTCCAGCGGGTCACCGTGCCCGGCCAGATGCTGGGCGGCTACGCGGGTGAGCCGCACGACGGCGTCTACGCGATGCAGCGCTACAGCCGCCGCGTCGACGTCCAGCTCGACGAGCGGTTCGCCACCGACGCCGCGCTCGACGACTTCACCACCGGCGCGCAGCTTCCGGCGCCGAACGTGCCGGTGACGCCCAAGTCGGAGTTCGAGACCCTGCAGGCGGGCCGCGGCGAGGTGTTCTTCCTCAGCGGCGGCAGCACCGGCAAGCCGAAGCTGTCGAAGTTCTCGTGGGCCGACTACGACGAGATCTCGAACTTCGCGTCCGAAGCGCTGCTCGCGACCGGGATCGACCCGCGCACCGACCGCGTGATGAACCTGTTCTTCAGCGGGCACATGTACGGCAGCTTCGTCAGCTACTTCTCCGCGCTGGAGCGGCTCGGCGCCGTCCAGTTCCCGATGGGCGGCGAGTGGGACCGCTTCGAGGCGATCGCCCAGTCCATTGTGGACAATCAGATCGACACGCTGGTCACGGTGCCGAGCTTCGTCATGCGGCTGTTCACCGAAGGCGGCGACGCGCTGCGCCGCTACCGGGGTGTCCGCAAGATCTTCTACGCCGGTGAGCACTTCGGCGACAGCCAGATCCAGTGGCTGCGCGAGGAGTTCGGCGTCGAGGTCGTCCGCTCCGCGGCGTACGGCGGCATCGACGCCGGGCCGATGGGTTACCAGTGCCTGGAGTCGCCCGCGCGCGTGCACCACATGTTCCCCGGGCTGCACACGCTGGAGATCCTCGACACCGACTCGGACACCCCGGTCGCGCCCGGCGAGGTGGGCCGCCTGGTCTTCACCGCGCACACCCGCCGCGGCCAGCGCGTCGACCGCTACGAGATCGGCGACCTCGGCCGCTGGATCACCGAGCCGTGCGGCTGCGGCCGCCAGAGCCCGCGCTTCGAGCTGCTCGGCCGCGTCGGCGACGTGTTCCGCACCGCCGCCGTGACGCTGAACTACCGGCGGTTCGCCGCGATCGCCGCGGACGCCTTCGGGTACACCGGCGCGTTCCAGGTGGTGCTGAGCGAGGACGCCAAGGGCGACATCCTCACCATGCGCCTGGAATCCGGCGACCCCGAGACCGTCACCCGCGAGTTCATCGCGCGCTACCCCGAGCTGACCGAGGCCGTCGAAGGCACCCGGTTGCTCCGCCTCAACACCGAAATCGCGCCGCAGAGCGCCTTCGACCGCACCGCCAGCAGCGGCAAGCTCATCGCCGTGGTCGAGAACCGATCCTCCAGGAGCGTCCGATGACCGACCTCACCGAACTCGTCGCCTTCGCCCGCGCGAACTCCCCGTTCTACAAGAAGCTCTACGACGGCGTCCCGGCCGGGCCGGTGCGCCTGACCGACCTGCCGATCATCGACCAGTCCGAGTTCTGGGCCGCGAACACCATGCGCGGCAACACCGCGCTCACCGGCCCGCAGACCGACGGGATCATCTTCAAGACCGGCGGCACCACCAGCGCGCCGCGCCTGTCCGTCTACACCCGGCCCGAGTGGAAGACACTCGCCACCACCTTCGCCACCGGACTGGCCGCGGCGGGCGTGCGGCACGGCGACCGCGTCGCGAACCTGCTCTACGCCGGTGAGCTGTACTCCAGCTTCATCCTGATGCTGAACATGCTGCAGGAGCAGGCGATCGACACCGTCCAGCTGCCGATCGCCGGCGCCGCGCCGATGACGTTCAAGGTCCAGGCGCTGCAGGACTTCGCCGCCACGGTCATCGTCGCGTTCCCGACGGCGCTGGTGCAGCTCGCGCAGTACGTGAAGGAGAACGTGGGCACGCTGTCCCACGTGCGGGTCGTGCTGTTCAGCGGCGAGGCGTTCTACGGCGACCAGCGCCGGATCGTCACCGAGGCCTTCCCCAACGCCGTGATCCGCTCGCTGGGCTACGGCAGTGTCGACGGCGGCGTGCTCGGTGCGCCGGTCGAGGGCTGCGAGGACGTGCGCGTGTTCCGCGCCTTCGAGCCGACCAACGTGATCGAGATCGTCGACACCGAGACCGGCGAGCCGATCGAGGAGCCCGGCCGCCCCGGCAGGCTGCTGGTGACCGACCTCGGCAGGCGCCTGCAGCCGATGATCCGGTACCCCGTCGGCGACCTCGGCGAGTGGGTTTCCTTCGAGGAGCGCACTTTCCGGCTGCTGGGCCGCGCCGACGAGGGTGCCCGTGTCGGGCCGGTCACCCTGCACCTGGACTATCTGCGCGGCTGTGTCGACACCGCGACCGGCTCCCGCGTCGGCGGCTTCCAGGTCGTGCTGCGCCGGGTCGACGCGAAGGACCAGCTCGTGCTGCGCTTCGCGAGCGACGCGGCCGACCGCGCCGCCGTGCTCGAGACCCTGAGCGCGCAGGTCGACGAGATCTCGCCGCGCTTCGCCGACCACGTCGCGCGCGGCATCATCCAGCCGCTCGCCGTGGAGTGGGTCGCGCCGTCGGAGATCGCCGTCAACCCGCGCACCAGCAAGGTGCTCCGGCTCATCGACGAGCGTCCGGTATGAACGTGAGAGAGGCAGAGCGCATGGCCGAGGTGCCGACGCGCCCGCTGCCACTTTTGTTCCGTAACAAGAACTTCGCGGCCGTCTGGCTGGGCCAGGTGCTCAGCCAGGGCGGTACGCGGGTCTACCAGATCGCACTGCTGTGGTGGCTGCTCGGCCAGCTGCCCGCGTCGTCGCGCGGCCTGTCCGCGGGTGCGTTCCTGGTGGTCGGTGCCCTGCCATCACTGCTGCTGGCGGGGCGCATCGGCCGTCTCATCGACTCGGTGCCCGCGCGCCGGGTGATGCTGCGTGCCGAGGTCGTCGCCGGTGTGCTGGTCTCGGGTCTCGCCGTGCTGGCGTACCTGGACTCGGTGCCGGTGTGGCTGGTCTACCCGGTCGGCCTGGCGCTCGCGACGTGCCAGGCGTTCTTCGACCCCTGCCTGATGAAGGCACTCCCGGAACTGGTCGACGGCGCGGACATGGAACGCGCGGTCGGGTTCGGGACGTCGACGCAGTCGGTGGCGAACTTCGCGGGCGCCGCGTTCGGCGCCGGGCTGCTGGCGACCGTGGGCTTCGCAGGCGCGGTGGCGGTCAACGCCACCACGTACGTGGTCGCCGCGTTGTGTCTGCTCTACGCCCGCTTCAACGCGCAGCCGCCCGCTCCGGCCCTCGCTTCGGAGAAGAAGCAGGGCACGTGGGCGTTCCTCGGCTCGCTGCCGGGCGTGCGGCCGCTGCTGGTCTGCTTCGCCGCGGTGAACTTCTTCTCCGCGCCGACGCTGCTGGTGCTGCCGCTGTACACGAAGTCGGTGCTCCAGCAGGGGCCCGCGATGCTGGCGACACTCGAGTCCGCGTTGTGGCTCGGGCTGCTGCTCGGCGCGTTCGGCGCGGTGCGCGTGCCGACGCGCGGCCGGATCACCCAGTTCGGCGCCGTCTGCCTCGGCGCGTTCGGCCTGTTCCTCGCCGTGCCGGGGCTGCTCGTGTCCGGTCCGGTCTCCATCGTGACGCTCGCGCTGGCCGGGTTCTGCCTCGGCGTGTCGAACGTCAAGTTCACCGCCCTGTTCCAGGCCGTCGTCCCGCCTGAGGCCAAGGGCCGTTTCTTCGCCGCCATGATGGCCTCGATCACCGCGACGTTCCCGGTGGCGTTCCTCGCCTTCGGCGCGATCGGCGACGCCGTCAGCCCGCAGCTGCTCTGCCTCGTTCAGGCGGCAGGCCTGCTGGTGATCGGTTTCGTGCTCTCCAGGCTGCCTGAGCCGACTCAGTAATAAGTCAAGTTACCCGCTGGTCATGACCCATCCGGGTTGTTTGGCGCGCCCGGAAAAAGACTACCGATAAGTACGGCTGTCGCCGTGACGAAAGGATCCATACCGTGGTTGGCGTGAGCATCGCTATCTCAGACCCCGAGACCATGACCGAGCTGATCGCGGACTGCCAGTGCATCCCCGACACGCTCCACGCGGAGCTGCCGCTCCCGCAGCCCACGGCCGCCCGCCGCTGGACCCACGACGACATCTGCAAGTGCGCGCCCCAGGTGGACGGCATGGAGATGTTCGTCTAAGACCGCACGAACGAAGAAGGCCCCCGACGAC
>NZ_JBHWEB010000219.1:0-7963 GCF_042734395.1 Amycolatopsis sp. NPDC059657
GGTTAGAACCGGCCGTACCACTCACGACCCCACTGCGTCGATCACCCGGTCCACCTGGTCGGCGGTGAGGTGGGGGCCGATGGGGAGGCTGAGCACCTCGTCGGCAAAGCGCTCCGCGAGCGGGAACGGCCCCAGGCCGAGCGGAGCGTAGGCGGGCGACGAGTGCACCGCGACCGGGTAGTGCACGAGTGTGCCCACCCCGGCCTGCTCCAGCCGCGCGGCGAGCGCGGAACGGTCCGCGGCACGCACCACGAACAGGTGCCAGGCATGCGAGGCCCACGAAGCGACGCGAGGCAGTTCCAGGTCCAAACCCTTGAGCCCGGCCAAGTACCGCTCCGCGACCCGGGCCCGCCGCGCGTTCCACTCGTCGAGCAATGGCAGTTTGACGCGCAGCACCGCGGCCTGGATCTCGTCGGTGCGCGAGTTCGTGCCGATCACCTCGTGCTGGTACTTCACCCGCGAGCCGTAATTGCGCAGCAGGCGGACCTTCTCCGCGAGCTGCCGATCCGAAGTCACCACCGCGCCACTGTCACCCAATGCGCCCAGATTCTTGCCAGGATAAAAGCTAAAGGCCACAGTGGACGGTGACGCGCCAATACGCTGTCCATTGTAGACAGCACCGGGAGACTGAGCCGCGTCTTCGACGACGGCCAGTCCGTGACGGTCCGCGATGGCACGCACGGCATCGAGATCAGCGGGATGCCCGTACAGGTGCACAGGCAGGATCGCGCGCGTACGCGGTGTGATCGCGGCTTCGATCAGCGCGGGGTCGAGAGTGAACGTCGCCGGGTCCGGCTCGACCGGGACCGGGATCGCGCCGGCGTCCGAGACGGCCAGCCAGGTCGCGATGAACGTGTGCGCCGGGACGATGACCTCGTCACCGGCACCGATGCCGAGCCCCTTCAAGATCAACGAAAGCGCGTCGCCGCCGTTGCCGACCGCCACGCAGTGTTCCGCTCCGCAGTAGGCCGCGAACTCGGCTTCGAACGCCTCGACCTCCGGCCCGGCGAGGTACCAGCCGGAGCGCAGCACCCGGCCCACCGCGTCGTCGATCCGCTCGCGCAGTTCGAGATAGGGCGCGCGCAGGTCGAGGAACGGAACGTTCATGCCAGAAGGATGTCGTCGCCGTCTACGGGCGGACATCTTCGAAAATGCGGAGCTCGTGCGAGAAAGGATGTTTCGGGGACGAAGTGCGCCAAATGCGCGCTATGGTGAGTTCGTCACGTTGAGTAACCAACTGTAAGGAAACGCAGAGACGATGACCACATATGTGTTGATCCACGGCGCCGGTGATGTCGGCTGGGCGTGGCACCTGCTGGAAGCGGAGCTGCGCGCGAACGGGCATGACACGGTGGCGCCCGACCTTCCCATCGAAGACGACTCCGCAGGACTTTCCGACTACGTCGACTCCGTCGTCAAAGCCGTCGGCGACCGCGAAGACGTCGTGGTGGTCGGCCACTCCTTCGGCGGCATCGTCGCGCCGCTGGTGGCGGAGCGGCTTTCCGCCAAGGTGATCGTGCTGCTCGCCGGCATGATCCCGGCCCCCGGCGAGACCACGAACGACTGGTGGGGCAACACCGGCTACAGCGCGGCCTCGGCGAAGGCCGCCAAGAAGGACGGCGGGCTCACCGGCAACCCCGACCCGTTCGTCAGCTTCTACAACGGCGTGCCCCGCGAACTCGCCGAGCAGGCGATGAGCAAGGAGCGCGGGCAGTCCGAGTCGGCGATGAACGACCCGTGGCCCCTCGACGCATGGCCGGACATCACGACGAAGTTCATCCTGTGCACCGAAGACCGGTTCTTCCCGCCGGCGTTCTTCCAGAAGCTGGTCAAGGACCGCCTCGGCATCACCCCGGACGAGGTCTCGGCCTGCCATTGCGCGGCGCTGGCGAGGCCGAAGGAAATCGCCGCTCTCCTGGAGTCGTACACAGACTGAGCAGGTTGTGAGATGCCGGCCGCGCGAATGGGCTGAAACCCTGACAGATGCACCAAAAGCATCCTTGGGAGGACCTTCATGCGCGTCCTGTTCACCACCTGTCTCAACAAGTCGCAGGTCTACATCCTGGCGCCATTGGCGTGGGCGATGCGCACGGCCGGACATGACGTGCGCGTCGCCATCCCGCCGGACCTGGCCGAGGATGTCGCCGCGATCGGGCTGGCGGCCGCGCCGATCGGCGAACTGATGCCGCACCTCAAAGAGGACCTGGCCGAGGCCGAACCCGAGCAGAAGGTCGCGTCGGACGCCGACCCGCTCAACCGCGTCAAGCCGCACCAGTCGAATTACGGCTGGGAGGACCCGCCCGGCGAATTCGTCCATCTCGCCGAGGATTTCTTCCCCATGCTCACCCCCGACGGGATGTGGGAAGGGCTCATCGACTACGCCAAAGCCTGGAAGCCGGACCTGATCATCTGGAACACACTCGCCTTCGCGGGCCCGATCGCGGCGCGCGTCACCGGCGCCGCGCACGCCCGCCTGCTGTGGGGGGTGGACGCGATGGCGCAGGTGCACGCCAAGTTCGTCGAAAAGCGTGACGCCGAAGGCATTCCCGACCCGATGAAGACCTGGCTCGGCCCGAAACTCGAGCGCCACGGCCATACCTACGACGACGAGATCGCGCTCGGCCAGTGGACGATCGACCCCGCGCCGCAGTCGCTGTTCCACCCGAAGAACACCGGCGTGCACTACGTGCCGGTGCGGCAGGTGGTGTTCAACGGCCCGGCGATCGTGCCCGACTGGGTCAACGAACCGCTGACACGCAAACGGGTTTGCCTCACGCTCGGCTTCTCGCATCGCGAGTCGCACGGCATCGAGGCGTCCACCGCCGACCTGCTGGAAGCGGTGTCGGACCTCGACGTCGAGGTGGTCGCGACGTTCAGCGCCAAGCAGCTCGCCTCGCTGGACCGCTTGCCGGACAACGTGCGCCCGGTCGAGTTCGTGCCGCTCGGCGCGCTGCTGCCGACCTGCTCGGCGATCGTGCACCACGGCGGCACCGGCACGTTCGGCACCGCGATCGAGCACGGCGTGCCGCAGCTCATCGTGCCCGGCACGTACTGGCACGAGAAATGGTGGGCGCCGGTCTCGCAGGCGAACATGCTCGAGGAGCGCGGCGCGGGCATCTACGTCGGCGACTCCGACCAGCTGACGCCGGAGAAGCTCCGCTCGGATCTCGCCAAAGTGCTCGACGACCCGTCGTACAAGCTCGCCGCCGAGCGCCTGCGCATCGACCAGCTGAGCGTGCCGAGCCCGAACGAGATCGTTCCGCAGCTGGAGCGGCTCACCGCAGAGCATCGCAAGAACGGATAGAACGCTCCAACAGAAAGGAACCCGTGATGAGTTCGGACCCCGCGGCGACGACCGCAGGCCGGCGAGAATGGCTGGGGCTGGCGGTGCTCGCGCTGCCGACACTGCTGCTCGCGATCGACCTCGGCGTGCTCTACCTCGCGCTGCCGAAGCTGAGCGAAGATCTCCACCCCAGTAGCACCCAGATCCTGTGGATCATGGACATCTACGCCTTCATGACCGCGGGGTTCCTGGTCACCATGGGCACACTCGGCGACCGGATAGGCAGGCGGCGGCTGCTGATGATCGGCGCCACCGCGTTCGGCATCGCCTCCGTGCTCGCCGCTTTCTCGACATCAGCCGAGATGCTGATCGTCACCCGCGCGCTGCTCGGTATCGCGGGCGCGACGCTGGCACCGTCCACTTTGGCCCTGATCAGCACGATGTTCACCGACGAGGGTGAGCGCGGCAAGGCCATCGGTGTGTGGATGAGCTGCTTCATGGCCGGCACCGCGCTCGGCCCGGTGGTCGGCGGTGTGCTGCTGCAGTGGTTCTGGTGGGGTTCGGTGTTCCTGCTCGGTGTCCCGGTGATGATCGTGCTGGTGATCGCCGCGCCGAAGCTGCTGCCCGAGTACCGCGACCCCAACGGCGGCAAGCTCGACCTGCTGAGCGTGGCGCTTTCGCTGGCCACGATCCTGCCGGTCATCTACGGCATCAAGGAGATCGCGCACGACGGCGCCGGCGTTTCCCAGCTCGCGATCGTCGCCGCCGGGCTCGTCGTCGGCGTGATCTTCGTGCTGCGGCAGCGCAAGCTCGCCAACCCGCACGTCGACGTGGGGCTGTTCAAGTTCCCCGCGTTCTCCGGCGCGCTCGGCATGCTGCTGCTCGGCCCGGCCGTGATGGGCGGTGTCGGCCTGTTCGGTAATCAGTTCCTGCAGATGGTCGAGAACCTTTCTCCGCTGCAGGCCGGACTCTGGGCGGTGCCGTCGGCACTGGCCACAGTGGCCAGTGCGATGTACGCACCCGCGCTGGCACAACGGATTCGTCCCGGTTACATCGTCTCCGCGGGCGCGGTGATCTTGGCGATCGGCGCGCTGGTGCTGACCCAGGTGACCGCGGAATCCGGGCTGGCGACCCTGGTCATCGGGATGACGCTGGTGTTCTTCGGGTTCGGGCCGATGGCCTCGCTCGGCACCGAGCTCATCATCGGCGCGGCGCCGGAAGAGAAGGCGGGTTCGGCCGCCTCGATGTCGGAGACCTCCAGCGAGCTCGGCGTGGCGCTGGGCGTCGGCATCCTCGGCGCGGTCGGCACGGCCGTCTACCGCAGCGAGATCGCGGACACGTTGCCCGCTGGCGGCCCTGAAGCCGCCAAGGACACGCTGGCCGGCGCGCTTTCGGTGGTCACCGACGGCGGGAGCGCCGTGCTCACCGCGGCGCGGACCGCGTTCACCAGCGGCCTCACCACGGTCGCGCTGGTGTGCGCCGGGATCGGCGTCGTGCTCGCGGTGCTGGCCGCGTCGCTGCTCCGGCGGGTCGGCGAGCCCGAGCCGTCCGCGGTGACGGAGACAGAGGCCGTCGAAGTCGCTTAGCCACAACCGAAAAGGGCTCCCACGCGCTGTGGGAGCCCTTTTTCCGTTACGGAAGCGTGGTGGTGTGCAGGTTCGCGCTGATGGTCACCAGCACGCGCCAGCGGCCCCACCGGTCGCGGGTGTAGGTCTGCGAGCTGACGAACGTCTCCTCGAAGTGGTCGTCGGGAAAGGTCAGCGTCGCGTTCGTGAGCACGAAGGCGGTGTTGCAGTCGACGACCTCCTTGAGCACCGGGAACGAAGACGTGAAGTTCATCGAGAACAGGCCTGCGAACAGCTCCTTGATCGCGGCCTTGCCGTACTGGATCGTGCCGTCGGGGTCGACCTTGGTGGCGTCCTCGCGGAAGAAGTCGGCGAACCGGTTGATGTCACGGGCGTCGAAGGCGTCGTTGTAGGCCTGCTTGGCCTGGTCGAACTGGGTACGGCAGGCGGCGACCGGGTCGTAGCTCTGGTGCCGGCTTCCGGCCTGCGCGGGCGCGGTCAGCAGGCTGGCCGCGCCGAGCAGGACGGCCGCGATGGCGGTTTTCCGGAATTTGCTCATGGAGTTCTCCTGAATACGGTTGGGGGTTGACCGTTTTCCGTTTCTTTACGCCACAAAGCGCCGCCGGAGGATGATTCCTCCGCCGGCGCCATGCGGTGCCTCTGGGTGCTCTTCAGCCGGGTAACACCGCCTTTTTCGCCGACCGGCGCAGCCACCAGGCGACCAGTGCGATATTGACCAGCCAGTTCAGCCAGAAACCGGCGAACTGGGCGATGGCCAGCACCGTCATTTCGTCGTCGGGGAACAGCGGCGCGACGGCGTACCAGGCACCGGTGAAGAACAGCCGCCCGGTGAGAATGCTCGTCGCGAGCCCGAAACTGTAGAGCATGTACTTGCGGTGCTGAGCCCATTGCCGCCGCCTGGCCGTGACGTAGCCAGCCGCGGTGACCCCCAGCGTCAGCACCGCCCACAACGAGGACCCGATCGCGCTGAGCCCGGTCAGGAT
The DNA here is from genome assembly GCF_042734395.1 of Amycolatopsis sp. NPDC059657. Taxonomy (NCBI): domain Bacteria; kingdom Bacillati; phylum Actinomycetota; class Actinomycetes; order Pseudonocardiales; family Pseudonocardiaceae; genus Amycolatopsis; species Amycolatopsis sp. NPDC059657. The sequence goes on from NZ_JBHWEB010000219.1 coordinate 5,853, forward strand.
GCCGAACGGCACGATGACCAGCGAAAGCACCGCCGACGGCCCGATTCCCGCGAAGATGTACAGCCTGCCGCTGATCCGGTGCGCACGGGGATGACGCTCGCGCAGCCACGCCCACACCTGCAGGCAGACGGTCACGATCGCGATCGTGCCGGTGGCGATGTGCCCGATCAGCAACGGATAGTGCAACCGGAAGCGTTCGTTGATCGGAATCAGCGACTGCGCCGGGTCACCGGTCAGATAGCGTGGCAGATACATGAGCATGAAGGCCGCCACGAGCAGCCCGAGCGGAATCATCCACGGCCGGAAGAAGCGCGCTCGCGCCTTTTCTTCCACTCGCGGTATCGGCCGTAGCTGTTCCGGCGTCTGCGTCATGATCACTCCCCAGCTTCAATCCAGGCGAATCCCTCGTTGCAGACACGCTATGTGCCCCGATGCCCGAATTCCTCTTTCAACGTGCGCAAACTGTGCAGTACAGGAGTGGGAGGGAATTGACGTTCGCTCCTATTGTTGCTGGGCAAAGCGCATCCAAGGAGGAGCAGATGTACGACTACGTGATCGTCGGAGCGGGATCGGCGGGCTGCGCGCTCGCCGCCAGATTGAGTGAGGATCCGGATGTGAAGGTCTGCCTCATCGAGGCAGGGCCCGCTGACACGTCGCCGAACATCCACGTGCCCGCGGCGTTCTCGAAGCTGTTCCGCACCAACGTCGACTGGGACTACGACACCCACGACGAGCCGTTCCTCGACCGCCGCCGGATCTATCTGCCGCGTGGCCGCGTGCTGGGCGGGACGAGCTCGATCAACACCCAGATCTACATCCGCGGCAACCGGCTCGACTACGACGCGTGGGACCAGCCGGGCTGGTCCTTCGACGAGCTGCTCCCCTACTTCAAGCGCTCCGAGGACAACGAACGCGGCGAGTCCGAGTTCCACGGCGCCGGCGGCCCGCTGGCGGTCTCGGAGAACCGTTCGCGCAACCCGATGTCCACCGCGTTCGTCGAGGCGGGCGTGCAGGCGGGTTTCGCGGCGAACGACGACTTCAACGGCGCTTCGCAGGACGGCTTCGGCTACTTCCAGCTGACCCAGAAGGACGGGCGCCGCGCGAGCACCTCCACCGCGTTCCTGCACCCCGCGCTGGGCCGCCCGAACCTCACGGTCGAGACCAACGTCCACGTCCACCGCGTGCTGATCGAGAACGAGTTCGCCGTCGGCATCGTCGGCCAGCGCCTCGACGAGGAGATCACCATCCGCGCCGAGCGCGAGGTCATCCTCGCCGCGGGCGCCTACAACTCACCTCAGCTGCTGATGCACTCGGGCATCGGGCCCGCCGCGCTGCTCGGCCCGCTGGGCGTGCCGGTGGTCGTCGACCAGCCGCTGGTCGGCCAGAACCTCCAGGACCACGCGCTCATCCCGCTGGTGTTCACGCACGAGCACCCGGTGAGCATGCTCGCCGCCGGTGCGCCGGAGAACTTCCAGCAGTTCATGGCCGAGGGCCGCGGACCGCTGACCTGCAACGGCCCCGAGACCGGCGGTTTCGTCCGCACCAGGCCGGAACTGCCGGCGCCGGACGTCGAGTACCTGTCCGCGCCGGTCATGTTCATCGACAGCGGCCTTGCCATGCCGACCGCGCACGCGCTCACCTTCGGCCCGTCGATGCTCACCCCCCGCAGCCGCGGCGCGGTCACCATCGCCTCGGACGACCCGACCACGAAACCCCGTATCCAGCACAACTTCTTCGCCGAGCAGGAGGACCTCGCGGACGCGATCACCGCGCTGCGCATCGGTCTCGACATCTCCCGCCAGGAAGCGCTGCGGGAGTACGCCTCGAACCCGTACCGCCCGCCCGCCTCGGACTCCGACGCGGACCTGACCGACTACATCCGCAAGTTCACCCACTCCATCTACCACCCGGTCGGCACCTGCGCGATCGGTTCGGTGGTCGACACCGAGCTGCGGGTCGGCGGGGTCGGCGGCCTGCGCGTCGCCGACGCCTCGGTGATGCCCGTGATCCCGCGCGGCAACACCAACGCCCCGACCATCGCGGTCGCCGAGAAGGCGGCGGACCTCATCCGCAAGGCCACCGCCTAGTGAGTCGTGAGTGTTGCCGACGGT
>NZ_JBHWEB010000220.1:0-7954 GCF_042734395.1 Amycolatopsis sp. NPDC059657
GTCGTGAGTGGTACGGCCGGTTCTAACCGGTCTAAACACTCACGACCCAAGCCTCCCGAAGCGAAGACCCCGCCGACCTGCCCGGAGCACGCCACATTTGCCCTTCCCCTCCATAACCGCCCGCAACGCTCACGACCTCTCTCTCGGCAGGTTCGCCCGCCCCACGCGGGTGGCCCACGTTGGTGAGGGAGGCCCTCACCAACGTGGGCGTCCTCTGCCGCAGCGCTTATGGGCTCCGTATGACCACGTCGATACGGTGGCCGAACCCACCCGGGAAAGGAGGCCGAGCATGCGAACACCGACCTCGGGACCGCCTTGGCGGAACCTCAGTGCGTGAACGGGAGCATTGTGCGTGCGTACTGCCATTTCGCCTGCTCGACGCCGGAGCAGGCCTCGACGTGCTGACCGGGGCAACCTCCGTTGTCCCTGGCCAGCGCCCAGAACGACAGCTGACCGAGGCCCTTGAGGTACGCCCAGATCGTCGTGCGGATCGCGTCGGCCGGGGTGAAGACCTCGGGCGGGCCGGTCTCGCCGTTTGAGCCGTAGTCGTCGAGGCCGATCATCTCGGTGACCCCGACCATGTTCCACAGCTGCGCGGAAGTCTTGTGTGGATAGAGCCCGCGCAGGATCTCGACCGTTCCCTCGGCCGCCGTGCGGGTGTCCGCGAACATGTCATGCTGCTTGCCGTCGTAGTAGTCGAAGGTCATGAGGTTGACCATGCGGATGTCGGCGTCGTTGGCGATGGCGTTGCGCAGGATGTCGACGCCGTCCTTGATCAGGCCGTTCGGGCCGGTGCCGAGTGTGTAGACGAATTCCACGACGCGGCCACGCTCGCGCGCCCACCGCTGGACCTGGTGGATCGCCTTGTTGCGGCGGTCGATGGCCGGTCCTTTGTCGAGTGAGCCGCCTTCGACGTCGAGGTCGATGCGGGTGACGTCGTAGGTGGTGACGATCTTTTCGAAAGTCGCCGCGATGGCGGCGACGTCGGTGCAGCTGTCGGCGAGCTCGGTGCCGTTGCCGCCCGCGTAGCCGCCGCCGAGTGCCGGGATCACGTCGCCGCCGCGTGCCCTGATCTCGGCGATCGCGTCCCCGTAGGACGAGTGCGCCACCGGCGTTTCCGGCACGCCGTTCCAGTACACCTCGCAGGAGCCCGGCCGATCGGTGTGCAGGAACGACAGATTCAGGTACCGCGCGCCGGACTCTTGCGCCAGTACCGCCGGGTCATGGTTGAGATAGCCCTGGAAATACGGCGCGAACACGTGCGCGGGAAGGCGTCGCGGAGCGGCCGACGCACCGGGGGCTGCGGCCACCGCGATCAGCGCGGCCGCTACCAGACAGCGCGGGAACTTGGAAGATCTCATCCGGACAGTGTTAGCAGCGGGCGGTGGCCATGCCCATGCGCTCGTCGTGACACTGCACTGGCGCGCACCGATTTCTTCCCCTGACGGGCTCACAGGTCGAGGAGCACGCCCAGTCCTGCCGCGTTGAGACTGACGGAAACCTCCCGCAGGACGGCCATCGCGCGGTCGTACCAGTCTTCCGTTTCGTCGGCGAGCACCTTGTCCAGTGACGCCACCGAGTCGACCAGCGTCGCACCGGCTTCCGCGTAGCGGCCGACGGTGTAGTAGTTCGAACGCAGCTGGTCCACGAGAATCGTCAACGAGTCACGCAGCGCTTGGCGCGCTTCGCCTTCGCGGCCCGCGGCGTGCAGTGTCATGCTGAGATGCGCCAAGGCGTTCATGCGGTCCCTGCGCACCAGCGACCAGGCCGGGTCGACTTCCCGTTCCATGCAGCGGAACAGGCCGAGCGCGCGCAGCCAATAGGCGGCCGCCTCGTCGAACCGGCCGAGCTGGTGGTGGACGCGGCCGAGGAAGTCGAGCAGGTCGGCGAGGTCGTAGGGCAGCGCGTTGGCTTCGATGATCGCCAGGCTGCGCAGGCCCGGCTCCACGGCCTCCTCGTGGCGCCCGAGCCTGGCGAGATTCGCCGCGAGCGCCGTCAACGCCATGCCTTCGCCGACCTCTGCCCCTGCCTCGCGGAAGACCTTCAACGCCTCGGCGGCTTCGGCCAGCGCACCGGTGAAGTCGTGCGCCATGCGCATCAGCCCGGAGAGCTGCCGGTGGGCGTACGCCTTCGCGAGTTCCTCGCCCGCCTCGCCGAAGTGGTCCAGCGCCAGCTCGAGGTACTTCTGAGCCTGCCCGTATTCGCCGTGCATGCCCGCGACCCTGGCCAGCCCGCGATACGCGTACGCCATCGCGACCTTGTCGTCGGCACGCGTGGCGACGGCCAGCGCGATCTCGTTGACCGCGGTGAGGTCACGCCAATGCCCGCCCCAGTCGAGGAAATGCCGGATCGACCAGGTGAGCCCGGTGACGTGCGCGGCGAACCCGGCGTCCGCCGCGCGCGTGATCAGCGCGACCAGCGCGGTGTGTTCGGCGGCGAACCAGTCGAAAGCCGCTTCGTACGAGGCGAACGAGCGCGGCTCGACCCCGTCGACTGCTTCGGCGAGCCCCATGGTGTCTTGCTTCGCGCCGAAGAACTGGGCCGCGTTGTGCGCGGTGTGCCGGTAATAGTCGAGCAGCCGGTGCAACGCGGCGGCGCCGTCGTCGGCCCTGGCGAGTTCGGTCGCGTACGACCGCAGCAGGTCGTGCCAGCCGAAGCGGCCGGGGACGCGTTCGGCGACCAGATGCGCGGCGGCGAGTTCCCTGAGCAGTGCCAGCGTCCGCATCGGGGGCAGCCCGGTGAGCGCGGCGGCGGCGTTGGCATCGATGTCACCGCCGGGATGGATCGAGAGCAGCCGGAACAGCCGGGCGGCGGGTGCCAAGAGCGCGCGGTACGACCAGGACAGCACCGACCGGATGTCCGTCGCCCCGTCGGTCACGCCGAAGACATCGAGGTCACCGCGGGCTTCTTCGAGCTCCGCGGCGACGGCGGCGAGACTGAACCCCGGGTTGTACGAGGCCCGCGCGCAGACCAGCGCCAGCGCCAGCGGAAGCCGCGCGCACGACGCGATGATGGCGCGCACGGCGTCAGGCTCAGCGGCGACCCTCGCCGCGCCGAGCCGCCCGGCCAGCAACTCGGTCGCCTCGTGCGCGCTCAGCAGGTCCAGCGCGACCGTCTGGCTGCCCGTGGCCGCGACGAGACCGGGCAGCGCCGCGCGGCTGGTGATCACGACGAAGCTTCGCGCCGAGGCGGGCAGCAGCGGAAGGACCTGCCTACCGTCCCTCGCGTTGTCGAGGACGATCAGGCAGCGCCGATCGGCCAGCACGCTGCGGTACAGCGCGGTCAGCGCGTCCAGCCGGTCGGGGATGTGCGGGGTCGGCACGCCGAGCGCGGCGAGGAAGCCGCGGAGCGCGTCGACCGGTTCGACCGCCGAGCCGTCCTCCTCGAAGCCACGCAGGTTGACGTACAGCTGCCCGTCGGGGAACTGATCGGCGACCTCGTGCGCCCATCTCAGCGCGAAAGCGGTCTTGCCGACGCCCGCCATGCCGTGCACCACGACCGCGGGCGCCGCGCCGGACCGCGGTATCGCCGTCATGACGTCGTGTTCGGCCCGCCTGCCGACGAAGACCGGGAGATTGACCGGCAGCTGCGCCGGTTTGGTCGCGAAGGTCTCGGGTGCCGACGGCACCAGTGCCGGGTCGGCCCGCAGGATGCGCTGATGCAATTCGCGCAACGGACTACCAGGGTCGACGCCGAGTTCGTCGCGAAGCAGCCGGCGCATCTTTTCGTAAGCGCCTAACGCGTCAGCTTGGCGGCCCGATTGATAAAGCGCGAGAATGAGCAATTCGTGGGCCCGCTCACGCAATGGCTCGTCGCGTGTCGTCTCGGAGAGGAGTTCGATCACGTTCGCGGGCCTGCCGAGCCGGAGTTCCACCGCGGCCAGTTCCTCCAGCACCGCGATCCGCCGCTGGCCCAGCCGCGCGCGCTCCAGATCGGCCCATTCGCCGGTGAGATCGGCGAGCGCCTCACCCCGCCATTCGGCCAGCGCCGCGCGGAAAGCGGCGGCCGCGACCTCGAGGTCACCACGATCACGGCTCGACTCGGCCTCACGCACCGCCAGGTCGAAGCGCGTCAAATCCAGCGACTCCTCGGGCGCCCGCAGCACATAACCGCCGCCGACGGAGCCGACCACCTGGTCCCCGCCATCGGTTTCGAGCACACGCCGGAGCCGGTGCACGTAGGTGCGCAGGGTGCCGCGAGCCGTGCGCGGGACGGTCTCACCCCACAGCACGGTGACGATCTCGTCGACCGTCACGAGCCTGCCGCGGCCCACCAGGAGCGCGGCCAGTGTCATGCGCTGCTGCGGCGAACCGAGGTCGAGTTCGACCGCGCCGCGAGCCGCCCGGATCTGCCCGAGCAGGGAGAATTCCAGTCGCTGCTTCACTGTTTCCTCTTCGGTCTGCCCCAGGTTTTTCCACACTACAGACGATTCCGGCGAAGATCCTCCACCGAATGGCCATTCGCACCGCGCACCCTGAGCGGCACTCTGTGTCACGCTGACCAGCACAAACCCGGCAAATAGCCGTACTATTCGGTGAATATGTTTCACTTCTATTCGGATAACTCAACCTCATTGCTGAGTCGTGCCGGATTGCATCCGTTCGGTTGATGATCAACCTCAAGCCGTCTCGGACGTCCTCAGGTGCATGACGTGGAAGAAGCCAGTCACGCTGCTGTCCGTACTACTGGCCGCCTTGGTGTCGATCGCCGTCCCCGCTTCCGCCGCGGGTACAGGCCAGGTCGTCACGAGATTCAGCGAGGCGGACCGCGCCGCGGCACTGGCCTACTGGACACCGGAGCGCATGAAGCGGCTCGGCGAGCAGGAATGGCTGCCGCCCGCGGAAACGGTGGGCAAGCCGTGGAACGGCGCGATGCCCGCAGGCGTCGGCAGGCTGTTCTTCCACGCCGAGCCCGGCGGCTACGACGAGTCCTGTTCGGCGACCGTGGTGCCCAGCGCCACCAAGGACGTGGTGCTCACCGCCGGCCATTGCCTCAACGGTGGCTTCGACCGGTGGGACAACGTCATCAAGCACGTCAACATGGTGTTCGTCCCCGGATACGGCGAGGGGGCGCCCAAGGTGTTCGCGGCCCGCGCGTTCGCCTGGCCGGACACCTACCGGGGCCCGACCAGCGCGACCGACGACGACGGCGTCATCGCACTCGACCCCGTCGGCGGCTCGCACGTCGCCGACGTGGCGGGCGTCCAGGAGATCTCGTTCGAGCGGCCGCCGTCCCCGGTGCCCACGACCATGCTGGGCTATCCGGTGTCGGCGCTGGCGCGCGGCGAAAAGCTGGTCTCGTGCTCGCGACCCGCCACTCTTGACGTCAACAGCGTGTCCTCGGTCTGGGAGACGACCTGCGACCTCGCCGGCGGGTCCAGCGGCGGGCCCTGGCTGCGGAACTTCGACCCTGCCACGGGCAAGGGCACGATCTACGGCGTCACGAGCCGCGGCACCATGGACGAGAACGGCGTGACCACCGACCTCAGCGCGGCCCTGTTCACCGACGCCGTGCGCGACCTCTACGCCAGCGCCGACTCACTCTGACTTCCTGGGTCGTGAGTGGTATGGCCGGTTAGAACCGGCCATACCACTCACGAACAACAGGGCGGGCGGGACCCGTGGGGACGGACCCATAGAGGCGTGACCCGAACCAAAGCCGGCCGAAAGCGTCGAACCTGAGGCACGGAAACACTTCTTGCTCGACTGGATGTCGGAAATGGTGCTGTTGCTCAGGTTGATCGACCACTGTTGTTTCGGCCCGCCGGTACAGGTCTGCAGTTCGATCGAGCTGCCGTTCACGCCGGCGCACCGGTCGTTGATGACCAGGAAGGCGCCGTGGAAGGAGAACTTCTGCGCGGCGCCCCCACCGCACGCGGCCATTTTCAGCTTGGTGCCGGTGGACGACGAGTTGTTCGGGTCCTCCAGGCAGGTGCTGGTCGACTTGTTGACGAACGGCCCGACATAGGTGTTCGGCTTCGCCCCGCCGTAGCAGGCGCCGGTGCCGGTGTTGAAGATCGGCGTCGAGTCGTACGCCTCGTTCGGCGACGGGTCGACGACCACCGGTTCCATCACCGGGGTGCCGTCGGAGTTGTAGTGCGTGAGCGCGTCCTCGCAGTCGATCGCGTTGAACGCGCTGCCGCCCTTGCCGCCCAGCCACAGGTCGATGTGCCGCAGCTTCGGGCCACCGTTCGGGCCGTGGCCGTTCCAGTCCTGCGAACACTCGTCGCAGCCGTCTTCCATGATGAAGTACTTGCGCACCCTCGGCACCCAGACCTTGGTGCCAGCCTTGAGTTCCGAGGTGCTGGTGGCGAAGGTGATCGGGTCGGCGTAGGTGCCCTTGCCGCCCGCCGTGTCATGGATCTTGGGGTACGCGATGTCACCGCCGGGCGGGGTGTTGTCCCACCAGCCGTAGAAGGTCAGGAAGGTCTGCTGGGTGGTGGCGGCCTCTGCCGTGCCGCCACCGGCCAATGCCGCCGCCGCCACGAGCATCGAGCTCGCGAGCGCGACCAGCGCACGCCGGATCATGGTGCCTCCGCAGGTGAAGTGTCGGCTGGGATGACGAGCGGCGGTCGCCGTCTTCAGCATCCGACTTGATCACACCGGCGTCAACCCCATTAGTAAACTCCCCTAACAAACCCCCCGGATGGCGGCCGCTCACTCAAGGTTGTGAACGCCCCGTTCACAACCTTGACCGTTGCGAACGCCCCTTTTATTACGTTCGCTTATCACGCCCGGCTGAACGCACAAACGCCACTTATGCAACGGTGAGCGACACATACGCCCCGTTCGTGCCGACCAGAATGGCCGGGCGAGGCCACATTTGCCCCGCAATGCCGCTTCAGGCGTAGCGTGGCGCGGGCTGGCGTTTTCCGGTGGCGAGGCCTCGTCCGACGAGGTAGTCGTAGCAAGACCGGAGCAATCCGTACATTTCGTAGTGCGATCTATCCATCTCGACGATGTTCCACCGGACGGATCGATTGGCTTGAACCACACCGTCGACATCGATGACGCCTTGGCCGTACGGGACCATGTAGTCGTCCATGCCGGTCGCGGGCCCGTCCTTGATGTGGATGTACTCCAGCCGCTTGCCCAGTGAGGCGGCGACGGCCTTGGGATCGGCCCCGCCCGTCTGCGCCCAGTAGGTGTCCAGCTCGATGACCACGGACGGATCGAGTTCGCCCAGCAGGATCTTATAGGCCGAGCGTCCGCTGAACTTGTTGCGGAACTCGGCGAAATGATTGTGGTAACCGATTCTCATGCCGTACGCGGCGGCGTTTCCGGCGGCCTCGTTGATCCGGTCCGCACCGCGGCGGATGGCGTCCACGGAGGTGAATTCCTCGGGTTCCAGGCTCCAGACGAGCGTTTTGGCGCCCAGCTCGGCGTACTGGTCGAGGATGGCCTTGGCCTCGGTGCCCGAAGGGAACGGGGCGTGCGAACCGCACAGGCCGAGGCCGAGTTCTTTGAGGCGGGCTTTGACCACCTTGGGTTTGTGGCCGTACAACTCATAGCTCTCGATGGCGACGAAGCCGATGTCGGCGACGCGCGCGAGGGTGCCCATGAGGTCCTGCTCGGCCTGCTCGTGGAGTGACCACATCTGCAGGGCTATCGGCGCGGGCTTGCAGGGCTTGGAGCTTGCTTGTGCCGCCTGAGGCAGGACGGTGCCCGCGGCCAGCGTCGCGGCCGACACGAGCATGGATCGACGACTGAACTGCCGGACCACCACGGAACTCCTCACAGCCGCCGGACTCGATCTTCAGCGACGTTAGCGGCGCGCCCCTTTCCTGTACAGGCAAGACTTTTGATAAATCCCCGCCCCTGCAAAGGGTCGTGAGTGGTACGGCCGGTTAGAACCGGCCGTGTAACTAGTCAGGTGGTTGCTGGGTGTGTTGGTAGCCAGGGGTTTCCGGTGAGGGCGTCGCGGAGTGCGGTGAGTGTGTTGATGCCGTTTTTGC
>NZ_JBHWEB010000221.1:0-7551 GCF_042734395.1 Amycolatopsis sp. NPDC059657
GGCCCGGTTCTTTTTTTTTTAAGACCCTGGGTCGCCGGGCGCCGGGGGGGGTGGTGTTTGTGGCGCCGGGTTCTAGCCGTCGGGAACACTCACGACACCATTTGCACACAACGCGCCAAAAAGCTCCCCAGTTCACCTTTTCGAGTGGACCGGGGAGCTTTTGTTACCGGCGTTGAAGATTACGCCTTGGCAACCTGCTGAGCCCTGAGGACTCCGCCCATCATATCGCCGGTCGCTTTGGCGTTTTGGCCCACCGCGACGTCTTGTGCGACCGCGGCTTGACTGGCGTCCACAGCCCGCGCACCACCGCTGCTGTCTCGGATCGTCATCCGGCCACTGGACCTGTCCCAGGCCGTCACCTGTCCGGTGATAGCGGCGGTGGCTGCCTCAGTGCTCGGTGACACCGGCTGACCGGCGAGAGCGGTCCCGGAGCCGGCAAGCAGCACGACGGCCGCGGCGGCTCCAGCGAAGACGGTACGAGCAGACTTCTTCATGTTTTTCCTCCCGGTAAGATGCTGTTTCATCGACGCAAAGAGGCAGCTTCGATAATCACAGGCTCGCACCTTTTTGTCCTCACTGCCCGGATCACCAGGGGTCCGCGCCATTCGAGGGGAAATCCCTCACTGGGCCATCCGGGTGCGCGATACACGGAAGCAAGCGCGCGGGCACTCCGCACATCACGGAGAACGACCTGTTGCACAGCGAGCCCCTGGTCAGGGCTACTAGGCTGACCGGCAACCTCACCGCCCCGGTGTCTCGTGATCGGGCGCAACCCGGTTCCGCACCGGTGTCGCCCGCCTGTGCACGCGTGCCGTCCATCTGTCGACAGGTGACAGGCAATAGCCGTAAAGCAGGGCAGGTTCACGCGCCACCAGGCGATTCCCACTGTTCCGTCTCGCCTTTGGAAATCATGTCTGACGTTATCGAAATCGCGCCTACCAAGGATCCGGTTCTCCGGGTGGAAGGTATTGAAATGAACCTGCGCACCAGGCAGGTCCGGCTGCGGGATCAGCACTTGCCGCTGTCACCGATCGAGTTCCGAATGCTCCACGTGCTGATGGTCAATGCCAATCGGGTCAGCTCGGCGCAGCTGATCGAGCAAGCGGTCTACGGCACCGAACGGCACCGGACGGCTCCCGTCCGGATCAGCAGGACCATCGGGGAACTGCGCCGGAAACTCGGCGACCGCAACCGCACCCTGATCCGCAACGCGCACGGTCTCGGCTACCGCCTGGTCGGCCGGACTCCGTCGGCGCGCTGATGTCCCGGATGCCTCGCGGGGAACATCCAGCGTTCCCCACGAGGCATCCGCGCGATCACGACGAGGTGCGCTCGGAGTCGGCGATGACCACCTGCCGGGCGGGTGCCCACCGGCGCCGCGTTCCACGCGGGCCGAGGCGCGTCGCCAGCACGGTCCCGGCCACCAACGCCACCACCGCGAGCACGCCGAGCGTGACGAGCAGGTCGGCGATCGGGTCCACCACCGGTGCCACCGGGTGGGCTGCGGGCACGGGCGCCGCGGGAGGCCCGACAGTGGCGGTCTCCTCTGGCAAGATCGCGGTGACCGCGCTCAATGGATTGACGACTCCCCAGCCCAGCGCGTTGTCAGGTGCGTTCGCGGGCGGGCGGTCCGCGGTCGCCTCGAGCCGGTGTTTCACCTGCGCGGCGGTGAGCTCCGGATGGTACGCGCGCACGAGCGCGGCGACCCCGGCGACGAACGGCGCCGCGTAACTGGTCCCGCTGGCCTGCCACTGGCCGGGACCGCCGGGACCGAGACTGGAGATGTCCACCCCCGGCGCGGCGAGGGACAGGTAGGTCCCGGTCTGCGAGAACGACGCCCGCTTGCCCGCGTTGTCGACCGCGCCGACCGCGACCACCGCCGGTTCCGACGCGGGATACGGGACCGGGTTGCCATCCTCGGCGCTGTTGCCCGCCGAAGCGACGATCAGCGCGTCGCGCTCGGTCGCGAAGTCGACCGCCGCGTCGATGCCGGGGTCGTGGTAGTTGGTGCTGGCCGAAACGTTGATGACCTTGGCGCCCAGGTCCACCGCGGCGCGGATGCCCTGGGCGAGCGCGCCTGCCGACGTATCGGTGGCGTTGTCGGCGATCCGGATCGGCAGAATCGTCGCGTCGGGAGCGACTCCGGCGAACAGCGTGGACGACACCGGTGCGGCACCGATGATTCCGGCGACGAAGGTGCCGTGGCCGAAGCAGTCGCTGTCCGCACGGGTCGCACCGGGGAAGCGCACGTCGCGGCCCTGCTGGACCCTGCCTGCCAGCTGCCCCGAACCCGCGTCCACCCCGGTGTCGACCACGGCCACCGTCTGGCCCGCGCCCCTGGTGAGTGACCAGACCCGCTGGGGCGCCAGCTGTTGCTGCGCCCATGGCACGCCGGTGACGCTCAACTGTGGTGGTGGCAGGCATTGCCGCTGACCGTGCTGCGCGGAAGCCGGTGTCATGGGCGCGACCGACGCCAGCGCCAGCATGACCCCGGTCATCAGCAGCGCCCGTCGTCGCGTCGCCCCCTTCACGAAACCAGCTCCAGCGAACCGCCCGCCGACGCACCTGCGGCCTGGCCGCCCTCAGCGGCCACGGTGAGCGGCGTGGTGAGGCGGGCGACGACGTCCGGATCGTCGACGAGCCGGGCATCGGCCGCGCGCCGCGTCGCCAGCGCCCGCTCGAGCCTGGCGAGTGCGGCGGTGTCGCGGGCCGCCGCGTCCACCGAGTGCGGGTCTTCCCCGGTCAGCAGCTCACGGGCGAGCAACGCCGTGCGTGGCGTGCGCGGGCCATCGGGCTCTTCGCCGTCGGCCGGTTCTCCGGTGTCCGTCTCGACCGCGAGCACCTTGAACCGCCGCCCCGGCGGGAACACCGCCTCGTCGATCGAGCGGCCCATGACCAGCTCGGAGGTGCGCCGCGCCGATACCGGCCAGATCAGCACGTCCAGGCTCGCCGCCGAGGTCGTGACGTCGAGCCGCGCGCTGGCGCTGAGGAACGCGGGTTCCACGAGCACCGCGCCCTCCGGGAAGGGGCACTCGACGTCAGTGCCGAGGTTTTCCTGACGCAGCACCACTTGCCGGTGTGTCGGCAACCGGCGGAGGCCGGATATCAGGCAAGGCAGGTACCCGTCGAACACCACCGGCTCGCCCGTGCTGAGCGCGGCGTTGAGCGGCACCGCGCCGCCTTCACCGGTGCCGAGGTAGAGGCAGACCGCGATGTAGTCGGCTTTGGCCTCCGGACGCAGCATCGGCCACGTCGACAGCGCCACGTTCACCGTGGCGAGCGCTTCGGTGTACCGGGAGCCCGCGCTGTCGCTCAACCGCGCCTGTTCCCCCACCGTGCTGGACCGGTCGGCAGCAACGATCGGCTGGACAGGACCGCTCCGCACGGGCGGGCCGGGCAACTGGGCCGCCGCGAGAGGCTGGACCGAGGGGATCGGCGGGACCGGCAGCGGTTCGGGAACCGGTTCCTCGACGACTTCGGACGGCACCGGAAGTGGTTCCGGCGGCGCTGGTTCCGGGACGGGAGCCTGCGGCGGGATCGGCGCCCGACTCGGCGCGACGCTGCCCGGCCCGGAGACCGTGGCCACCGGCACCGACGTGACGGCGACCGGCGGAGGCGGCAACACGGGTGGCACCGGTGGCTGGACAACCGCGACCGGCGGCACGACAGGCTGGGCCACGGGCGGCGCCACAGGCACAGGCACCGAAACAGCCCGCGGTTCCGGTGTCACCGTGGTGTACGGCATCGCGCCCACCGCGCTGACGTAGGTGTCCAGCATGGCCTGCACGGGCGGGGCGAGGCTGCCGAACACCCGCACGCAAGCGGTCAGCCGCTGCTGGGTGGTGAGCCCGTTGAGCAGACTGCGCACCGCGGCCATCTCGACATCGGTCACCGCCTCCCCCGGCGTGCCGACTCCGAGCGTCCACCGCACCGGGTCGAACGGCATCGGCACCGCCGAGTTTTCCGAGGTGTACACGGCGAGTCCGCCCGGCACGACCTCGACGACGACTCCGGGGAACGCCGGGGTGGCCTGGTTCGGGTCCAGCACCGGCTGGTAGGTACGGGGTCCGGCCCAGGCCCAGCCCAGTGGCGCGGCCGCGACGTCGACGACCTCCGGCAGCTCGGCGTCCGGACGTTGCAGCACGATCGTCGCGAACGGCGCCAGCAGTTCTTCGCCGCGCGCCCCGAGTACGACCGTCCTGGTCCCCCGCCGGGCGTTCACGATCTGGCTGCCCGTGCTCACCGCGACGGGATGTCCGGTCAGCCCGGCGAGCTCACGCGTCCACTCGGGCCTGGTCATCGGCGCCGCGCCGGGCACCAGCAGCAACTCGGGCAGCAGGTCGGGCGGTAGCAGCGTCAGCAGCTCGGCCACCGCCGCCGCCGGGAGATCGGCGCCTGGGCCACCGAGCACGATCTTCGGTATCCGCGGGTTCGCGGGAACCCGGAACGCGAGGTCCTGGTGGCCCCTCGGCACGAGTCCCTCGGCGTTGACCGCCAGGCCCGCCGGAATGGGCTCGGCGACCAGGCCGGCCGCGCGCAACGGGATATGCGGCAACCGGTGTTCCCAGAACGGCATCGGAAACCGGCAGCCGACCACGTCCGGGGCCCTGCCGGGGGCGAACCGCCGCCACCCGGTCCCGCCTGCCGCTCTGTCCACATAGGTCCCGGTCCCGATCAGGGCCTGCACGGCGCCGTGTGGCGCGAAGATCTCGATGCCCGCTTCCGCGGCCAAGCCGTAAACCCAGTTGGCACAGTCGCCTTCGGGGTCGCCGAGATCCGATACGGCCAGCCAAGCCGCCCGCGGCCTCGACTCGGCGGGCAGCGACCACAGCGAGGCCAGGCAACCACGAATCGTGCTCAGCAGAGTCGGCTCACGATGCGCGCCGGGTGAGGCGAGGATGAGGAAATTCCCCGGCACCCCATGCACGGTGCTCACTATGTCCGCTTCGCGCGCCGATTCGTCATTACGCCTGATCAGAGCATGCGGACCACGCCACTCGACGACAAGTTCTCCGCCACCCCAAGGCAACGGCGCTTCCGGCGTGCCGACAACAGGTGCGACCACTATGCGTACTCCCGTCCGGCGCTCGTTAAAAACCTTTCCCAGCAGGTGAATCGATATCACGTAGCGGCAGCGCCGACGTCCCGTCCCCACAGCGGAAGTGTGATCCCGGGGTTTTCCCTCACGTGGTCACACAGGGGCCAGGAAACAAGTTCTTAATCGTATGTTCATTTGCGTATCCGAAAAACGCGGAATCGCTCTCCGAAAAATGCGGTATTCGCCTCACTACTGACGGAAAAGTAGCCCGAAAGTGTGTAAATACGATAAGAGTCGTAACTATGCGTGTCCGCACAGTTCTACGTCCTATTGTTCGTTACGACCTGCCAGCCTCGCTTGTCGTGTTCCTGGTCGCCGTACCGCTTTCACTCGGTATCGCGTTGGCGTCGGGTGCTCCGGTCGCCGCGGGGTTGATCGCGGCGGTGATCGGCGGAGTGGTCGCCGGTGCGCTCGGCGGATCGGCGATGCAGGTCAGCGGCCCTGCCGCCGGGTTGACCGTGGTGCTGGCCGAAACCATCTCCACCTTCGGGTGGGCCGTCACCTGCGCCATCACCGTCGCCGCGGGGGCGTTGCAGATCCTCTTCGGGCTCAGCCGGATCGCACGGGCCGCACTGGCCATCTCCCCGGCGATCGTGCATGGGATGCTCGCCGGCATCGGCGTCACGATCGTGTTAGGCCAGCTACACGTCATCCTCGGCGGTAAGGCGCAGAGCTCGGCGGTCGAGAACATCGCGGAGCTGCCCGGCCAGATCGTGGCCCACCACGACGCCGCCACCATGATCGGCATCCTGACCATCGCGATCCTGCTGATCTGGCCCAAACTGCCGCAGGTGGTGCGCCGCGTGCCCGGCCCGCTCGCGGCCATCGCGACGGCGACCGTGGTGTCAGTGGCGGCAGGCATGACGCTCCCGCGCGTCGAACTGCCCACCGACCTGTTGAACGTCCGGTTCGCCCCGCAGCTGCCCTCGACCGGCTGGGGCGCCTTCGCGCTGGCCGTGCTGACCATTGCGGTGATCGCGAGTGTCGAAAGCCTGCTCTCCGCCGTGGCTGTCGACCAGCTGCACACCGGGCCGCGGGCCAACCTCGACCGTGAACTCATCGGACAGGGCGCCGCGAACATGGTTTCCGGTGCGCTGGGCGGTCTGCCGGTGACCGGCGTGATCGTGCGCAGCTCGACGAATGTGGCCGCCGGTGCGAAGAGCCGGGCGTCGGCGATCCTGCACGGCGTCTGGGTGCTGTTGTTCGTCGTCGTGCTGGCCGGGCTGATCGAGAACATCCCGCTCGCCGCACTGGCCGGGCTGCTGGTGCACGTCGGCGCGAAACTGGTCGACCCCGCGTACATGCGCGAGGTGTTCGCACACGGCGACCTGCCGACCTACCTGCTCACGTTGGCCGGTGTCGTCCTGTTCGACCTGCTGACGGGCGTGCTCGCCGGCATTCTGCTCGCCATCGTGATGATGCTGCGGCGCACCATGTGGTCCGGCATCCACGCGGAACCGGAAGGCGACGGCTGGCGCGTCGTCGTCGAAGGCGTTCTCACCTTCCTTTCGGTACCGCGACTGTCCAAAGTGCTCGCCACAGTCCCTGCCCGTACGACGGTGCGACTCGAACTCGTCGTCGACTACCTCGATCACGCCGCCTTCGAAAGCCTCACCAAATGGCAGCACGCCCACGAACTCGCGGGCGGCACCGTCGACGTCGACGAGATCGGGCACCCCTGGATCGCCGAGGGCAAGGCCGGCCGTCCCACGCGCAACCGCGCGGACGCCAAATCCATGCCACGCTGGCTGGCGCCCTGGTCCGACTGGCAGGCCGTCGACACTGCCATCCCGACCCAGCAGACACACCGCGGTGCGACCGAGTTCCAGCGCCGCGCCGCGCATCTGTTGCGTGACACCCTTTCCGACCTCGCCGACGGCCAGCAGCCGCGCACGCTGTTCATCACCTGCGGCGACTCCCGCGTCGTGCCCAACCTGATCACCACCAGCGGCCCCGGCGATCTGTTCACCATCCGCAACATCGGCAACCTCGTGCCCGCGAACCAGGCGGACGCGTCGATGAACGCGGCCGTCGAATTCGCCGTGGGCGTGCTCGGTGTCTCGGAGATCGTCGTCTGCGGGCACTCGTCCTGCGGCGCGATGACAGCACTCGCCGACGGCCCGCCCGCCGGGCCGCTCGAGGAGTGGCTCATGCACGCGGAACCCACCGCGCGACGGGACGGGGAACCGACACTGGACGGCGTCCGCCCCGAACGGGCGAACGACCAGCTCGCGTTGCACAACGTTCTCCAGCAGCTCGACCACCTTCGTGATTACCCGAAGGTGGCGGCCGCCGAAGCGAGGGGGCAGCTGCGCCTGACCGGTATGTACTTCGACGTCGGCGCCGCGCAGGTGCACCTCTACGACACCGGGACGCGTACGTTCCGACCGGCCGGCACGCCGGCCACCAACCCCTCGACGTAGCCGTCGTGAGCGTTGCGGGCGGCTAGAACC
>NZ_JBHWEB010000222.1:0-7444 GCF_042734395.1 Amycolatopsis sp. NPDC059657
AGCCGTGTTTGTTGCGGTAGCTTTCGTATTTTTTGTCTTGGGGGGCAGGCTCCGGCGACCCCCCCCCCCCCCACCCCCCACGACCCCACTACGAGATCAGCTGCGCGGACTCGGCCTGGTAGTTGTTCGGGCCGGAGTCCCACTGGTCGGTCGGGAGGTTGACGCCGGTCGGGGTCGCGTAGGAGACGAAGATGCGGACCCAGCCGTTGCCGTAGTTGTAGAACGCGCCGAGGTCGGTGCGCCCGTCGCCGTTGTAGTCACCGGAAACCCAGCGCGAGCGGCCGAGTTCCCAGTTCCCGTTGCCGGTCTCCCAGGTCGCCGCCGGGTCGAGGAAGCCGGTCGCGGTGCCGTACCAGGTGAACATCTTGGTGTTGGCGTTGCCGAGGTCGTACAGGCCCGCGATGTCGGCACGGCCGTCGCCGTTGTAGTCGCCGGCGACCCAGCGCGCGTTCTCCGCGGCGTAGTTGTTCGGGCCGCTGTACCACTTTTCGACCGGGTTGACGGTGCCGCTCTCGGTCGAGTAGGCCACGAAGATCCGGACGACGCCGCCGCCATAGTTGTAGTTGGCCGCGAGGTCGGTGCGCCCGTCGCCGTTGAAGTCGCCGCTGATCCAGGTGGCGCGGTAGGACTCCCAGTTGCCCGGCTTGCTGTCGAAGCGCTCGGCAGGGGCGGCGAAACCGGTCGCGGTGGCGGTCCAGACGTAGAGCTTGGTCTGGGCGTTGCCGAGGTCGTAGAACCCGCCGATGTCGGTCTTGCCGTCGCCGTCGAAGTCACCGGCGACCCACTTGGCGTTCTGCGCTGCCGTGTTGCCGAACCCGCTGTCCCACTTGACGACCGGCGACTCGAAGCCGGTCGCGGTCGCGTAGAAGACCCACAGCCTGGTGAGGCCGTCGTTGTAGTTGTAGAACGCCGCCGCGTCGCTGCGGCCGTCGCCGTTGAAGTCGCCGCTGACCCAGCGGGCGCGGTAGGCCTCCCAGTTGCCGGCCCCGGTTTCCCACCGCTGGACCGGAATACCGAGCGCGGGCGAGCCGCCGTTCCACACGAAGATCTTGTTCGACGCGTTGCCGGTGTCGTACGAGGCGGCGATGTCGTCGCGGCCGTCGCCGTTGAAGTCCGGGCGGCCGGTCTGGCCCTTCACGGTCGCCGAAACCGGTTCGGACGCGGCGCCGGCGCCCGGCACGACGCGGTAGTACCAGGTCTGCTTCGCGGGAAGCGTCGCGTGCGTGAACGAAGGCGTGCTGACCGTGCCGAGCAGGGTGGACGGGCCGATCGGCACCTCGGGCGAGGTCGAGCCGTAGACCTTGAACGAGGAGTACCACAGTGGACGCCAGCTCAGGTTGATCGCGTGCTGCGCGGCGGGAACCGCGGTCAGCGCGGTGATCTGCCTCTCCAGCCAGCCATCCAGATTGTCCACACGGGACTCGACGGCGCCGTCGCGTGTCTCGGTCTCACCGGCGCAGCCATGCTGCAGCGAGGTGCTGTGCAGCGCGACGACCTCGACGCCGGTGTCGGTCTCGCGGAACGCGGGGCCGCCCCAGTCGCCCTTGCAGATGGCGGCGTCGCCTGCGACGTCAATGGTCGTCGCGGCCACCGAAGTCACCGAAAGCACTCCGCTGTAAGGCTTTTCGGGTGCGTTATCGGTATCGGTCCTGCCGAAACCGGCCACTCGCAGCTTCTCGCCCTGCGACGGCGCGGTACCGCCGACGCGCACCGGGTCGATGCCGGTGACCGGGCTCGCGAGCTTGGCCAGCACCACGTCGCGGTCCGGCCTGGTCACCAGGTCGACCACCGGGCGCGTCTGCGACCCGAGCGCCGCCTGCGTGGCGACCTTCGGCGCGCCACCCTGACCGGCGTTTTCGGTGAAGCAGTTGTTCGCCGAAAGCACCCACTGCGCGTCGATCAGCACACCGGAGCAGGTCCGGTTGCCCACGGTGAGTTTCGCGACGAACGAGTAAGCGTTCCCCAGCGAAGGCCCGCCGCCCGCGATGGCGTCGGCCGGCGCCGCGGCGAGTGCCGCGCCAGCGGCGAAAGTGGCCAAAGTGGCCAGAAAACGGCCAGTACGTGTCTGTCTCATCAAGTCCCCAGATTTTCCTCGCGCACCAGAAAAACCGGCGACCTTTTCGGAGCTGAAAAGGTGCCGATTCCCGGTAAAGCGCGACTACCCCAGTAGTGACACCCGAGGCTAGCAGGGCGCGACGACCGTGGCCAAGAACGCCTGGAAGGCGCTGACGAGCTCCAGCGGGGCCTCCTCCGGCACGTAGTGATCGGACGGCAAGGCGAATCCCTGCACGTCGGCGGCGTATTCGCGCCAGACCTGGAGCACGTCGTAGGTCCGGCCGACGAAACTGTGCCTGCCCCACAGCGCGAGCACCGGGCAGGTCACGACCTGGCCCTGCGCCGCGTCGGCGTCGTCGTGCTCCAGGTCGATCGAGGCGGCCGCGCGATAATCCTCACAGGACGCGTGGACGGCGGCCGGGTCAGAGAAGCAGCGGACGTACTCGCGCATCGCGGCCGGGTCGAACGGCACACCACCCTGGTGACGTGACTCCATCCTGGACCGCACCCAGAACTCCGGGTCGTTCCCGATCAGCCGCTCCGGGATCCCGTCGCCCGCCGTGAGGAAGAACCAGTGGTAGCAGCCGAGCCCGAAATGCGTGTCGGCCCGCTGGAACGCGTGCAGCGTCGGCACCACGTCGAGCACGGCCAGCGCGGTCACCGCGCCGGGGTGGTCGAGTGCGAGCCGGTGCCCGACCCTGGCGCCGCGATCGTGGCCGATCACGGCGAACCGGTCGAACCCGAGCGCCCGCATCACGCGCACCTGGTCCAGCGCCATGACACGCTTGGAATACCCGGCGTGCTCGGCGCCGGACGCCGGCTTGTCGCTGTCCCCATAGCCACGCAGGTCCGCCAGCACCACGGTGTGCTCGGCGGCCAGCAACGGCGCGACGTGGTGCCAGCTCAGGTGGGTCTGCGGGTAGCCGTGCAGCAGCAGGACCGGGGGTCCCTCCCCGCCGACGAAGGTGTTGATCCGCACGCCCTCGGCATCCACCGACCGCCGCGTGAACGAGGCGGGCAGTGGCACGCTCATCGCAGGTACTCCACGAGTTTCGCGGTGAACTCGGCGGTCGTCGCGGTGCCACCCAGGTCGGGGGTGCGCAGGTCGGTCTTCGCCAGCACGGCGGCCATGGCGTCGGTGATGTCGGAGGCCGCGGCGGGCAGCCCGAGGTGCTCGAGCATCATGGCTGCCGCCCAGATCGCGCCGAGCGGGTTGGCGATGCCTTTGCCCGCGATGTCCGGGGCGGAGCCGTGCACCGGCTCGAACATGGACGGGAACTCGCGGCTGGGGTCGATGTTGCCGGCGGGCGCGATGCCGATGCTGCCCGCGACCGCCGCGGCCAGGTCGGACAGTATGTCGCCGAAGAGGTTGGACCCGACGATCACGTCGAACCGGCCGGGCTGCAGCACGATCTTGGCGCACAGCGCGTCGATGTGCTCCTGGTTCCACCGCACCCCTGGGAACTCCACGGCCCGTTCGCGCACGATCTCGTCCCAGAACGGCATGGTGTGCACGATCCCGTTGGACTTCGTCGCCGAGGTCAGCCGTCCCTTGCGCTGCGACGCCAGCTCGAAGGCGTAGTCGACGATGCGGGTGATGCCGCCGCGGGTGAACACGGTCTCCTGAACGGCCATCTCCTCGGGCAGGCCCAGGTTGTGCCGCCCGCCGATCTCGCTGTACTCGCCCTCGACGTTCTCGCGGACGACGATGAAGTCGACCTCGCCGGGCACCGCGCCGCGCAGCGGGCTCTCCACGCCGTCGAACACCTTGATCGGGCGCAGGTTCACGTACTGGCTGAACCGGCGGCGGATCGGGATCAGCAGCCCCCACAGCGACAGGTGGTCGGGCACCTCCGGCCTGCCGACGGCGCCGAGGAAGATCGCGTCGTGGTCGCGGAGCCTGTCGATGCCGTCGGCCGGCATCATCGAGCCTTCGCGCAGGTAGCGCTCGCACGACCAGTCGAACTCGTCGTAGGTGAAGTTCAGGTCGTGCTTCTTGCAGACCACGTCGAGCACGTCGAGCGCGGCGGGGGTGACTTCCTGGCCGATACCGTCACCGGGGATGAGGGCGATGTGGAAGTTCTGGGTCATGGATGAAGTGTGAGCAGCGCGTCACCCGTCCGTCTAAGACGAGTAGTCGACAACCCTTATAGCTTGGGCCTATCAACCGCGGCAGACAGGAATTCGCGGGCAGCCGGTGTCAGCGGGCCGATGCGCCGCGCGAGGGCTATGTGCAGGTAGGCGGGCGGGTCGAGCTGCAGAACCCTGGCTCCGGCCGCCTCCGCGAGTGTGGTCCAGGCATCGGTCAAAATGGCCATACCGGCCCCCTTAAGCACTAGGGGGAGGATGGCTTCGCGGTACTCGGTTTCGATCGCGATTGTCAGGTCGACCCCCGCCGCGCGGATCTCGTCGACCAGCCTGCGCATGCCGGTGCCCTCCTGGCCGACGATCAGCCGCTGCCCGGCGAGCTGCTCGTGGCCGACCGCGACACCGGGCGGGAACGGGTTGTCCGGCGGCACCACGAGCACGAACCGCTGCTTGCCGACCGGGGTCATCAGGATGCCCGACGCGGTCGTCGGCTCGCTGCTGCCGAGCATGCCGATCTCGGCGATCCCGGTGCGGACCATGTCGAGCACGTGCTTGGCGGTGAACGCGGCGCGCACCACCACCGCGACACCGGGCCGCCGCGCGGTGAACCGGCTGATCATGCTGCTCAGCGGCTCGACCGACTGCGAGGGCATGGTCGCGATCTCGACCCGCCCCGTGGTCAGCCCCGCCACCGACTCGACGCTGGCGCGCGCGAAGTCCATGCCGTGTACCACTTGCCGGGCAGGTTCGACCAGCGCGTGGCCTGCCTCGGTGAGCATCACCTTGCGGCCGACGCGGTGGAAGAGGTTGCTGCCGAGGTCGCGTTCCAGCGCGCGGATGGCCTGTGACAGCGACGGCTGCGCCAGGTGCAGCGCGCGGGCGGCCGCGTTGATGCCGCCCTGGTCGACCACGGCCAGGAAATACTCGAGCTGGCGAGCTTCCACTCAGCAACCTCTCCCACAAGCGCGTCAGAGTGCTACGTCAGCGTACGTCGTGCCGAGCTTGGCGCTGTTGAGAAAGGCGGATGCTTTGCCACTGTTGCCACCCGAGCGGTAGATGCCCCACTTGTGGTTGACGTGGTCGCCCCAGATCGTCGGGCCGGGGTAGCGGGTCTGGCCGTTGCTGAAGGTCTGGAGCTTGCCGTTGAAGTAGAACTCCGTCCAGCCGTCGTTGCCCTTCGAGATCTTGTAGCCGATGGCGAAGGTGTTCCACGAGTTCATCGCGGGGAAGTTCGTCGACCAGATGTGCTTGCTGGAGCCGTTGGGGTTGGTGAGCTGGAAGTGCAGCTTCCCGTCACCGACCGTGCGCAGCACATAGGGCCCGGACTGCGGCTTCCCGGCTTCGTATCCGGAGATGTGGAACTGGTACACCGCGATCCACAGGCCCGCGTTCGGTTTGATGCCCTGCCACAGCGAGCGCCAGCCGATGTACTGGGTCTGGCCGAGCATGGAGTTGTTGATGCGCAACACCGAACCGTCCGGTTTGCGTAGCCCGCGCGTCTCGCAGCGCTCCTTCCCGTTGGCCCAGTCGTTGATGTCGTAACGGAAACACTGTCCGTACTTGCCTTGCGGGTCGGCCGCCACGCCGATCGTGCCGGGGTCGGTCTCCAAGCCGTCGAACACCTTGGTGCCGCGTGCGGGATCGCCGGTCCACAACACGCTTCGGACGGCGTTCGCGGGCGGCGCGGCGAGCAGCAGTGGAGTGGCCGCGAGCGCGCCGAGAGCGGTACGCCTGCTGATGGGGGACATGGAACCTCCGCGGTCTGCAGCGCGCTTGAGGGCGCGCAAGGGTGGTGACGGCGGTGACGCAATCCTCCGACGGACTGAGCGGATCGGCAACCCAGTCGCACAGAGTAATAGTTAGGAAAGTTTCCTAACACCCTTGTATTCGCAGTGTCGCACGTGTCACGCTTCCCAGCATCGCCGCCACTGACAAAGCCGTCCTGAGGTGAGGAGAGCGATGAAGAAGACCTTGCGTCTGGTGGCCACCGCGGCCACGCTCGTGGTGGGACTCGCTGGGGTTCCTGGAGGCGCCGTCGCGGCGCAGGCCACGGCCTCGGCCTATGTGCCAGGCACCATCCGGCCCTCCGCTTCGCAAGCCGTCCAAGACGCGGCGCTGATGAAGTACTACGACTTCTGGAAGAAGAACTTCCTCACCACCAAGTGTGGTTCGGGGACGTACGCGGTGCTGTCCAAGGATGCCGACCACTCCTTTGTGGCCGAGGGCGAGGGCTATGGCATGACCATCGCCGCGCTGATGGCCGGCAAGGATTCGCAGGCGCACGCCATCTTCGACGGCATCCTGAAGTTCGTGAAGTCGCACCCCTCGGTGAACAACAAGGATCTGCACGCCGCCGAGCAGGACAGCAACTGCAAGAGCGTCAACGGCAGCGACTCCGCCACCGACGGCGACCTGGAGATCGCGTACGGCCTGCTGATCGCGGACAAGGTGTGGGGCAGCGCCGGCACGTACAACTACAAGGCCGAAGCCGTGCGCGTCATCAACGCCATCAAGAAGAGCGAAGTCAACTCCAGCACCAAGTTCATGCGCCTCGGCGACTGGGCGACCGACAGCAAGTACACCAACAGCTCGCGCTCGTCGGACTGGATGCCGGGTCACTTCCGCGCGTTCGAGAAAGCCACCGGCGACTCGACCTGGGGCGCCATCCGCAGCAAGCACGAGGGCGCGGTTTCCTCGCTGCAGTCGTCGTACGCGCCGAACACCGGTCTGCTGCCCGACTTCGTGGTGAACACCAACAGCACCCCGAAGCCGGCGGGTTCGAACTTCCTCGAGGGCCCGAACGACGGCAAGTACAGCTGGAACGCCTGCCGTGACCCGTGGCGCCTCGGCGCCGACGCCGTCACCGCGGAAGGCAGCGCCGCGCTGAACCAGGTGAAGAAGATGAACACCTGGATCAAGTCGAACACCGGCGGGGACCCGTCGAAGATCGTCAGCGGGTACTCGTTGAGCGGGTCCAAGGTCGAAAGTGACAAGCACCCGTGCTTCACCGCGCCGTTCGCCGTCGCGGCGATGACCGACCCCGGCAGCCAGGCCTGGCTGGACAAGCTGTTCACCAGCATCACCACGTTCTCCCCGGACGCCACCGATTACTACGGCACCGGCATCACCGTCCAGGTGCTCATCATCCTGAGCGGGAACTTCATCGCACCTTAGTAGTGGGGTCGTGAGTGGTATGGCCGGTTCTGACCGGCTGTCTGTTTTCAGGACTTCCCGGACAGTTGATGTTTCAGGACCTCACAGACACTGACCGGCCTGTCGGCGTGGTGACCAGGGGTGTTGT
>NZ_JBHWEB010000223.1:0-7244 GCF_042734395.1 Amycolatopsis sp. NPDC059657
ATGCCACAAATCATCCTCAGAACCCTCAGGCCAAGGCATGCCAACAGTAACCTCCAGCAACTTCTGGAGGCCATGCGGCAGATGCGTGACCAATGAGGGGGCTCCTTTAGTTAACTCATTCTATTTCGATATTTCTTCGCACCCCCCAAAGAAACCCTTGCCGACACATGAAAGTTCGAGAACCGACCGATGTCGCCAGCCAGCGTAACAGCGTCCGCGTCCCGCCAAGCCGCAGGACAAGTCCTGGGGCAAATCAAAGGGAAACCCTTCAACAAGCCAACCGAAACCGTGACTTAGCCAATACGTCAAGTCACAGAAAGAGACGACTCAATGGCCGGACAGCACAACAACGACATAAAGATTCATCAGGCGCACTACATAAGTAAAGAATGCTTTACCTGCCATCTTCCGCGGACCACGCCCGGACACTCACTCGCCGTTCGCGGCGCCGACGAGCTCTCACCGGTCGTGCGCGTCGCGGGAGAACCGTTGCCGATAGGAGCTCGGAGCCGTGCCGTACGTCGCCACGAAGTTCTGCCGGAAGGTGACAGCATTGGCGAAGCCACACTTCCTGGCGATACGGTCCATCGGCCAGTCGGTCGATTCCAGCAGCCCGCGTGACCGGTCCAGGCGCTGGAGCAGGACCCACCTCGCCGGCGTCACGCCGGTCGCCTGGGCGAAACGCCGGGTGAAGTTCCGGCGGCTCATGCCGGCATGCCGCGCCAGCTGCTCGATGCCCAGCGGGAGATCGAGATTGTTCAGCGCCCACTCGATGGTGACGCCAAGAAGGCCTGACTCGTGGCTCTCGGGCACCAGGCGGTCGACATACTGCGCCTGTCCCCCGTCACGGTGTGGCGCGACGACCAGGTGACGGGCGATCAGCGACGCCACGCTCGTTCCGAGTTCTGCCCGCAGCAGGTGCAGGCAGGCGTCGATGGCCGAGGCCGTGCCTGCCGAGGTGAGCACGTCACCATGATCGAGGTACAACGCGTCGCTCTTCACACAGACGGCGGCGCGGCGCGTGGCGAGCTCGTCAGCCGCCGCCCAGTGCGTCACGGCCGTGCGGCCGTCCAGCAATCCGCTGTCGACCACGGGGAAGGCGCCCAAGCAGAGGCCCGCCACTCGAGCACCACGGCTATGAGCCTGGCGGATCAACTCCGTCAGACGGCCGCTCGCCTGGCGCAGGTCACTGTGCCATGACGGCAAGATCACCAGGTCCGCCACCTCTGCCACCTCCACCCCCGCGACGCCTTCCACACCAACGCCCTCGAGGGTCGACACCCGCCCGTCACCCGCCTCACTCCACAGGCGGGTAGTCCACCCGTGCGCGACGCCCTGCCGTTCGACTTCACCGAACACCAGCAACGGCACCGAGAGGTGGAATGTCGAGATGCCGTCGAAGACGTGCACGGCGACCCTCATCTGTCCCAATCTCATCGATAGCTGTCTTTTAGGCCACTCACACTACCGCGCCGCGCCGGACCACGATGGAGCGAACGTAACGAGATCACGAAGGGAACCGCAATGTCCGCACCTCGACGTGCACTCGTCGTCATCGACGCGCAGCAGGAGTACTTCGACGGCATCCTGCAGATCCAGTACCCGCCCCGTGCGGAGTCGATCGCCAACATCGCCCGAGCCGTCGACATCGCCGAGCAGCACGGTCTCCCGGTGGTGGTGGTCCAGCACGAGTTGCCGGTGGGCGCACCGGTGTTCGCCGCCGGATCCGCGAGCTGGTCCTTGCATCCTGAGCTCGAGAAGCGCGTGTCCCCCTCGTGGAAACGGGTCACCAAGACCAAGGCGAGTGTCTTCTCGGACACGGACGTGGCGGCCTGGCTGGCCGAACGCGGGGTCGACGTCATCACGCTGGTCGGCTACATGACCAACAACTGCGACATCGCCACCGCAGCGGCCGCCGAAGCGATCGGGCTCCAGGCCGAGATACTCTCCGACGCCACGGGCACCGTCCACCTCGCCAACGCGGCGGGAAAGGTGTCCGCGCGGCAGCTGCACGAGACCCTCTTGGTGCTGCTGAATTCCAACTTCGCCGCGGTCGGATCGACCGCGGAGTGGGCGACGGCGGTCACCGCGGGCGAGGCACTGCCGAAGAGTGACCTCGGCGCATCCGCTCTCGAGGGGCGCGCTGCTTTCTCCGCCTGACCTCCCCTGCCACCCGAAACCGCGAGCGAGGACAGCCCACACACGAAAGGCGCGCTTATCGGGCAACCCGACCACCCGATAGCGCGCCGAGATTCCCCCGATCCCCGCAGGCGCCCGGGAAATCAGAACCGGGAACCACACCGCAAGCTGCCACACCACCTATCCATTGGGGTCGCAGGGTTTGATCTGGTCAATACGCCCCGAGCGGTCCGCGCGGAAGCACCAGTGCTGCGTGTTGGCCAGGTCCGTTCCGACGTTAGCGTTGGGATCAGGCAGCCCGGTCCGGCTCAGCTTCAACCGGGTCGAAACCGCACTGGCAGGCACCTGGTACATGTACGTTCCTCCAGCGGTCCCCGCCGGCCACGACTTTTCCTTGTACTTGATGATGGTTCCCGCAGCATCCCTGGAGGCGAAGGAGACGTACAAAGCGGGGGACTTGTTCGAAAGGACAATGGTGTGCGCACCTTCCGCCGAGGCTGCGGGCACGTCGACCACCGCGCCCGCAAGCGTCATGGCGCCGACAGCAAGGGCCACTGCGATTTTCCTGGTTACGGTCATCGTCAACCTTACTCTGGGGAGATTTCCGATCCGAAAGATACTGAAAGCTACTGCAACAATTTCCAGCCACAGAGCACGACTACCACTGACGACCCGAATTCTTCCCACGAAAGCGAAAAGCGCGGTATCGAACGACCACGGTCATCCGATACCGCGCCGAGATTCACCCATTCCCACGGGCACCTCGAAAATCAGGAGCCGGAGCCGCGCCCCAAGCTGACAGATCAGCTAGCCCTTGGGGTCACACTTGGCGACAGGGCCCTCAATCTTTCCGTGCCAGCTTGCGGGAGCCCGATAGCACCAGTGCTGCGTGTTGGCCAAGTCGACTCCGAGCTGCTGTGTTCCGCGGTCAGACGCAGTGAACCGCGTCGAGACCGCGTTGGCAGGCACCTGGTACTTGTACGTTCCACCAAAGGCTCCCGCCGCCCACGTCGTTTTCTTTTGCTTGACGACGGTTCCCGCAGCATCCCTGGAGGTGAAGGAGAGGTAGAAGACGACAGACTTATTGGAGAAGACGATGGTGTGCGCGCCTTCCGCCGAGGCTGCCGGCGCGATCGCGAGCGTCATCGCACTCGCGGCGGCGAGGCCCACTGCGATTTTCTTCATGGCTGTCACTGGTAATCACCTTATTTCTGAGAGGTCATACGACCCTAAAGGGTTGGTAAAGCAAACTGTGACAGCTTGCACCAGATACGGACAACCGGAAATTTTCGGATTTCGTCCCTCAACTCGCGGAACTAGACACTTTGAGCGCTTTCAGCCCGAGGAAAATGACCGCCGGTAGCGGCCCGACCTCAGCGAGTACCTCACCGTCCACAGCGGACTGACGAACGCTGGGCAAGTCCCGGCATTCGCCTCGCGACTTGCCATCCCGGTTTCACTTCTCTGGTCAGACGTCGCCGCGACCGGTTGCGTGAAATCCGCGCAGCCGCAGGCTGTTGGTCACGACGAGCAGCGACGAAACCGACATGGCCGCGCCCGCGATCAGCGGATTGAGCAGGCCGAAGGCGGCGATCGGCAACGCGGCCACGTTGTAACCGAACGCCCAGATCAGGTTGCCGCGGATGGTGCGCAGGGTGCGGTCGGCGAGCACGACCGCGTCGGGCACGGTCGTGAGGTCGTCACGGACGAGTACGATGTCCGCGGCCTCGGCCGCCACATCCGTCCCCAGTGCCATGGCCATGCCCAGGTCGGCGCAGGCCAATGCCGGGCCGTCGTTGACACCGTCCCCCACGACGGCGACCCGGTGGCCCTCGGCTTGGAGCCGTTCGACGGTGGCGGCTTTGTCCTCGGGGCGCACTTCGGCGAGCACTTCGGTGATGCCGACCTCGGCGGCGACCGCGTGCGCGGCGGCGGGCCGGTCGCCGGTGAGGAGCACGGTGCGCATCCCGAGCCGGTGCAGTCGCGCGACCGCGGCGGCCGCGCTCGGCCGCACGGTGTCGCGCACGGCGAGCGCGCCCTCGACCGTGCTGTCCACCGCCACCAGCACCCCGGTCGCCGTGTCGGGCAGCCAGGCCAACGCCGCGGCGGGGACACTGATCCCCTCGGCCGCCATCAGGGCAGGCGAGCCGACGAGGACCACACGCCCGTCGACCTCACCCCGTGCGCCCGCGCCGACCAGCGCGCGGAAGCCGGTGACCGGTGGCAGGCCGGTGCCTGCGGCGCGGGCGATGGCGGCGCCTATCGGGTGCTCGGACGCGGCCTCGACCGCACCTGCCAGCCGCAGCACCCGGTCCGCGGGTTCGACACCGAACGAGGTGTGGCCGGTGACCGTCATCCGGCCGGTGGTCACCGTGCCGGTCTTGTCGAGCACGACGGTGTCGACCGCGCGGGTCGCTTCGAGCGCTTCCGGCCCCTTGATGAGAATGCCGAGCTGCGCGCCGCGGGCGACGCCCACCATCAGCGCGGTCGGGGTCGCGAGGCCGAGCGCGCACGGGCAGGCGATGATCAGCACGGCGATCGCGGGACTGAACGCCTCCCGCACCCCGTGCCCGGTCACGAGCCACCCGGCGAACGTCAGCGCCGCCAGCACCAGCACCACAGGCACGAACACCGCGCACACCCGGTCGGCGAGCCGCTGCGCGGCAGACTTGCGTTCGACCGCCCGCTCGACGAGCGCGCGCATCCGCGCCAGCTGAGTGTTGGCGCCTACCCCGGTGGCACGCACCACCAGCCTGCCGTGCCCGTTGACCGAGGCGCCGACGACCCGGTCCCCCGGCCGCACCTCGGCGGGCACCGACTCGCCGGTCACCATGCTGACGTCGACCGCGGAGTCGCCATCGACCACCTCGCCGTCGGCGGGCAGCCGCTCGCCGGGCCGCACCACGATCAGGTCGCCCACTCGCAGTGCGGCCGCGGGGACGGTGACTTCACCGCCGTCGCGCAGGATGTGGGCGTTCTTGGCGCCCAGCTCGGCGAGCGCGGTGAGCAGCCCGACCGCGCTGCGCCGGGAACGGTGCTCGAAGTACCGGCCCGCGAGCAGGAAAGTCGTCACTCCGGCGGCGACGTCGAGGTAGATGGCGTCCGCTCCGGGCGCGGTGGTGCCGAAGCCGAGCCAGTAGGTGGACTGGCCCGTGCCGAGCAGCACGGACACCAGCGCCCACGCGAACGAGGCGAGCACCCCGATGGAGACGAGTGTGTCCATGCTGGCCCCGCCGTGCCGCAGGGTGCGCAGGGCCGCCCGGTGGAACGGGAGCGCCGAATACGCGACGACCGGGGCCGCGAGCAGCACACACAGCAGTTCCCAGCCGTCGAAGCGCAGGCTCGGCACGAGGGCGAGCGTGATCGACAGATTGCCGAGCGGGATCGCGAGCAGCGCGGCCACCACGAGCCGCCTGCGCAGGTCGCGCACCGTGGTGCTGTGCTCGGCGTGACTGTCCCGCGTCCGCGTCGCGAACTGTGCGTCGTAGCCGGCGGTACGCACGAGCGCGACCGCGTCGGCCGCGGTGAACCCGGATGGCAGGTGCACCTTCGCCCGCTCGGTCGCGTAGTTGACGGTCGCACTCACTCCGTCGACCTTGTTGAGCTTGCGTTCGATCCGGGCCGCGCACGCCGCGCAGGTCATGCCGGACACGGCCAGCTCTACCGACGCGGGCGCGTCGGCCGTGGTGGTGCTCATGGGTTCGTGCTCCTGACGATGTCGTCGTTCGGGTGCCTGCCGTCCAGTTCGGCGAGCATGGCGTTGTAGGCGGTCAGCCGGTCGTCTTCGCCGCTGTCGAGCCTGCGGTCGATGCGTGCCGCCTCGCGCTGGTCGGCGGCCGTCCACTGGCGCAGTAGCGCGACGAGCACGATCAGGACCGGCAGTTCGCCCGCGGCCCAGGCGATCCCGCCACCGAGACGCTGGTCGGTGAGCAGGTCGGGACCCCACGGCAGCGACAGGTAGCGGTAGAAGGTCTCGGCGATCACCGTCGACGAGCTCATCAGGATGACGCCGAAGAACGCGTGGAAGGGCATCACCGCGAACAACATCCCCAGCTTGGCGGGGTGCACGAGGGGCCGGGGTGGCCGGTCCACGCCGGCGACCAGCCAGTAGAAAACGTAGCCGGACACCAGGAAGTGCAGGCTCATCAGCTGGTGCGCCCAGTGGAAGAACATCGCCTGGCCGAACAGCCCGGTGAGGTAGAGCGCGTAGTAGGACCCGACGAACACGACTGTCGCCAACGCGGGATGCGCCACGATCCTGGCCGCCCGTGAGTGCGTCACCGACACCAGCCAGCGGCGCGGGCCGGGGTTGAGGGTACGCAGCGCCACCGTGATCGGCCCGCCCTGCACCAGCAGCGCAGGCGCGAGCATGTTCAGCGCCATGTGCACCACCATGTGCATGCTGAACGTGCCAGACGAGTACCTGCCGACGCCGGAACAGGTCACCACGACCACGACGGCACACCCGGCTACCCACGCGACGGTCCGGCCCGCCGGCCAATGGTCGCCCCGGCGGCGCAGCATGCGCACGGCGCGCAGGTACCAGACGGCCGCGGCGACCGCCACCGTGCCGAACAGCAGGTCGAACCGCCACGCGGTGAGCAACGACCCGGCCGTCGGGGCGGTGGGCAGTTCGTAGCCGAGAATGGTCTCGGCGATCGACGACGGGTCCGAGAGGAACGCGGGCGCCACCAGATGCGTCAGCCCGACCGTGGCGCCCATGGCCAGGCCGAGCACGACCAGTTCCACCGCGACCGGCCACCGTGCGGCCCACCGGCGGCGCAGCAGCAGTACCAGCGCGCACACCGCGAGCTTGAGCCCCAGCAGGAATCCGTAGCCACCCACCAGGCCCGCCGGACGGGCGAGCGCGAGACCGGTCACCGATCCGCTGACCACGAGCACGCCCAGGCAGCCCAGCGTCAGCCGGTGGTACCGGCGCACCACCCGGTCCCGCTCCCGCGCGCCCGGCCGCCGCAGAAAGAACCACAGCGTGACCAGTGCCCCCACCCAGACCCCGGCGGCCACGACATGCCACACCATGGCGTTCGTGGCGACGTCGTGCCAGGCGCCGGACCCGGCGTGCCCCGCGACCACCGGCGCCACCA
>NZ_JBHWEB010000224.1:0-7126 GCF_042734395.1 Amycolatopsis sp. NPDC059657
GTACGAACGGCGCTTGCGAGGAGGCATGAGGACATCCTTTCAACAGGACGACTGGTCCTGCTAACTCGGTGTCCACTACCCGGGGTGAACCTCAGAGGGCGCGTGGGTACGCACAGCTCAACACCACGACGGCGGATGGCCGCGAACTCGTCGAGCAGTCCCGACTACTTGCTCGCTCGCGCTACGAGCCGCTTGGCGACAGTTTCGCCGCGGGGTGTGGCATACCAACCTTTGGCTCGACCGTGTCTGGTCTTGACGACGAGCCCTCGTTCCTCCAGCGCTTTGCCGCTGCGGCTGATCTGTGCCTCGTGGACGGCGAGTCGCGTGCCGATGTCCGAGCTGGTGATATGCGGGTTCTGGTACGCCAGCACGAGCATCTTGGCGGCCCACGATCCAGGATCCAGAGTATCGGCGATGACCGTCTGCTCAGTCCGGTCGAGACCAGCGACGGCGATTTCGGCGAAAGCGTGGAGCACGGCGTCCAAGCGAGCTACCGGGCCATCAGGCCGCAAGCGTGCCGCGGCATCCTGGAGCGCACGCAACGCGTGTTCCAGCGACGGGACGTCAGCCAGGAGCGTGGCGTCGATCAGCCACCTGCCGACAGCAGTGGTCCAGCGGCCAAGCTGCACCTGCTCACCGAGCACCTTGCCGTCACCGTTCTCGTCGGCGAGCTTTTGTGCCCAGATGTCAAAACTTCCGCGCAGACCGGCGAGATCGCCGTCGGCAGCGGGCGCGCTGGCCGGCATAGGACTGCTCGGCCTGATCGAGGGCGCGACAACCTCCAGTGCGGGGAGCATGATCTCCCACCTCCAGAATCAAGGAAGTGTTAAGTATGGATCCTGCTGACGCCTACGTCAAGCTCTACGACCAGCTGAAGTCCGAGCACGCAGACGCGCTGGACGAGTGGAGCCTGCGGGACGACGTCTCGCAGGCTCGCGATTCGGTATGCGCTGAAGTGCGAGCGACCGGGACACTCGACGATCGCTGGCTACTCCGGCACGCGCACGACCGATGCCTCCTGTTCGGCATTCTGCGGGGCCTTGACCTGGCTCTGCTCAGCGCGAATCCCGAGACCGGCGCTCCCGACGGATCGGCACTGGACTACCTCCGGGCACGTTTGGAATTGACCGGCAAGCTCAACGATCAGGCCGTCGGTCTTTTGCTGCCCAGCCGAGCATCGGATGGACGGCCCGGCGTCGACCCGGACTCGATCGACGACTTTCTCCACTTCTTGCGGTTGTCCCCCGAGATCAGCGCAGACGTGCAGATCCATCCAGTTCCGGCGCTCCACGACCTGCCACGAACGGCCAAGACAAGCACTTCCGGAGTACTGGAACCGAAACCACCACTGACCATCGCTCAGCTGCCGCTGCTCGCCGGACCGGAAGATCTGCGGTGGAACATCGTAGAGTCCGACGACAGGTTCTACACAGTCGTCCCCGACGCCACCCGGATCGGCCCACGCCTTCCCGCAGCTTTGCGCGCGCTCGACCAGAGCGGAGCCTCGCTGGCCATCTTGCCCGAAGGCTGCTTAACGGACGACCTGTTGCCCCAATGGCAAGAGCTGCTGAAGTCAACTCCCCGACCGAAGGACGGCTCACTCACCTGGCTACTGCTGGGCACAGGTCCCGTGGTCAGCGTCGGGCCGAAGCCACAGAGCAATCGACTGCCCAACCGAGCGGTGTTGGTGCACCGGAACGGCTGGCTCGCCCCGTTGATGACTCAGGACAAGCTGTCTGGTTTTTGCTTCACACCTGACCAACAGGAGATATACAGAATCGACCTCGGCGGCGTCAAACGCGACGAATTCATCTCCCACAACACGACCCTGACCGTCCTCGAAGGACGGGCCGGGCGGTTCGCCGTGCAGATCTGCGAAGACTTCGGCCGACTTCGCCAGCAAAGCCGCGTCGTCCTCACCGGCGCCACCCACATCATCGTGCCAGTGCTGGCAGCATCGATGTGGGACAGTGGCTGGCAAGCCCGCGCCGGTCAGGTCATGGCACTCGACCTTGGCGCAAAGGCCGCGGTCAGCAACGGGCTGGCGATCGAACGCTTCTACAACGAAACGACGCCTTCCCCAACCTTGCTCACCGTCGTCGCCCTACCCGGTCGCCCGGACAACTACTTCACGACCGAGGAACTGGTCCAGGCGTACAGCAACATGAGAGCCGGAGAACAGAGCCAGACTGAAGACGCGTTGACGCCGCGCGTCGCCGAATGGTGACCGGCACATCACCGCGTTCCAGCAACATCACGCACCCGACATCCGCTACCAACTCCAGCCTCCATCCACACAGATGCACATGGCAACCACGGAATTACTCAGTGCATTTTCGATCATCGAATACCTGTTCGGCACGGTCGCGCTGCCAGGTTTTGTCGGACGTCGCGGCTACGGTGCCAGCAGGCGGCCAATACGCCGACCGCCGACCAAGTCAATCTGGATCTTGAAGAGCCTTTCAGTATTCGATTTTTGATCATTGAGCCGAGGTACGACCATGGATCTCACCAACGCCTTCGACACCTTTCAACAGGCCGTGAACGCGGACAGCGAGCAGGTGAACCTTGCCCGAGAACGACGAAAGGTGTTCAAGGAGGCGTTCAAGGCTGAGCCAGACGTGCTCGAAGTCTTCGGTTCCGGTTCACTGGCTCGGAGCACTCAGCTCAAACCCGTGCACGATGTCGATCTCATCGTTGTCTTCGATCCGGCCGCGCACGAGAGCTGGGGTGCACCGGGTTCCTCGTCCGTGGACGCGCTCGACCATGTCGGCGGTCGCGTAAACGTGCTGCTGGGATCCAGCAGCGGCATCGACGGCCATGTGCGCCTTGCCAGGCGTCGTGATCGAGCGGTCAAATGCTTCATCGACCCGCCTGAGCAGGACGACGCGTTCACTGTGGACGTCATGCCTGTCCTGCGACAAGCGGACGGCACGCTGCTGATCCCGAGCAAACGGCAAGAGCGGTGGAGTACCGCCGATCCGGAGTATCTGATCAACGAAGTGGCGACGAAACAGCAGGAATGGGCGTACTTCCGTCCCATGGTCCGTGTCTTGAAGAACTGGCGCCTGAGCGTACCGACCAAGGTCAAGTCACTGGTCATCGAAGTACTCGCGCTTCAATGCCTGCCTACCGAGGGTAGTCGACCGGACGCACTGAAATCGTTCTTCACCGCAG
Organism: Amycolatopsis sp. NPDC059657; assembly: GCF_042734395.1. Classification (NCBI taxonomy): domain Bacteria; kingdom Bacillati; phylum Actinomycetota; class Actinomycetes; order Pseudonocardiales; family Pseudonocardiaceae; genus Amycolatopsis; species Amycolatopsis sp. NPDC059657. Next base: position 3,178 of record NZ_JBHWEB010000224.1, read on the forward strand.
CCGCCGTCGAGGTGAACTACGGCGTCGAAGACCCCGCAAAACACTGCGGCCTCATCCAGCCCGATCTGGACGTCGACACCCTCCGCGCAGCGCTGGAGAACGCGCGTGATCTCGCCGAGCAAGCATACGCCGCAGCGGCGCGCGGGCACACCGACGTCGCGGGCAGCCTGTGGCGCGAGCTCTTCGGCGACGACTTTCCCGCATCAGCACCGGAAAACGTCGGCGCGGCCGCGGGTGCGGCAACCCCGTGGCCGCAACCTGTCCCGGACTCAGCACAAGGCTGATGCGCATGTCGAAAGCCATGCGGAAGCCCGTCACCTGGTGGGAATGCGAGCCCCGCCGACTCGAGCGAGACCAGGACGAAATCGGCTACTTGTGCCCGAACCTCCACTGGACTGCGGAAGGTGCGGGCCGCTGGGAAGGCCACCTTCCAATGTGGCCGTTTGACCGGCCACAGCCGCGGCACCTGCAGGACCTGATCGGGCCCAAAGGTCTACTGGTGCTGATCAGGTACGGCCACGCCTATCCGATGGTGCCACCAGCCATCGTCCCGATCGACCCCAAGCCGGAACTCGAGCAGCGCCTGCACACCCGGTTCCACGTCATGGGCGACGGAAGCCTTTGCCTATTCCAGAACAACTCGTCCTGGACCGGCCGGGGTTCAATATTGGACCTAATACGCAAAGCCGCCGGATGGCGAGTCGAATACGCCTTGATCAAGCTCGGCGTCATTGAGGCCATGACGATCAACAGCATCGTCGCCGACGCCTCACGGGACGCCCTGATCGAACAGGTGCCCAAGTTGGAGAGGCGGCAAGAACGTGACGCCTGACTTGTTTCTCCTCGTCCCAGAGGAAGCAGCGCACCGGATGCGCTCGGGCGGCCCTTGGGGACGACTCACATTCCGGTTCTCCGAGCCGGAACAGTTCGGTGCGGTTGTCGCCGTGGCCGACGGAAACAACACTCTGATGCCGACCCCGCTCGACCCGACATCCCACTTTCTGCGCAACGGAATCGAGTACAAGGCGCAGATCTGGTATCGCGTGGCACCGGAGGTTCATGGCTACTGGTCGTACATGCGCAAGGTCGGTAAGGCCTACACACTCGAGGGGTTCAAGGACGCGGTCGCGGGCGGCTGGAGGAATCCACCGGCGGCCGGATGTTACTTCGCGCTGACTGTGTCCGCAGAGGCACCGACGCGCTATCCCGACGCAGGAATCCCGGAAATAGCGGCGTGGCAGGTCACCTCCGGTGGCGTGTTCCCAGTCGACGTCGACGTGCAGGCTATCGAACGCGGGACGGGACAGCTGGCACCATTCTGGCCGGTAGAGAAGGTCTCGACGCTATCCGTCCTGCTGGTGGGGCTCGGCAGCATCGGCAGTGCTGCCGCTCATGCGTTAGCGGGCTACGGGATCGGGCATCTCAAACTTCTCGATCCGGACCGGTTGCTCCGTCACAATCTCGTCCGCCATCCAGGCCCGCCTAAGCATGTCGGCAGGCTCAAGGTCAAGGTCATCGAGGAGCAGTTGGCAGAGGTCCGTCCAGATACGACAGTCGAAGCATACGACTTGGACATAATCGTCGAAGCGAATCGGGTTAGACCGCTGGTCGACGACGTCGACCTCGTTCTGTGTGCGGCCGACGGAGTCGCAGCTCGACGCGTCACCGGGCACCTTGCCAGAAAGGCGAAGAAAGACGCCATTTTGGCCTGCGTCCTCGCGGACGGCGCGTTCGGTGAAATATTCCGGCTGCGCCCATGGCCTGGTCACGGCTGCCTGGTCTGCCGACGCGAGAACCTTCAGGAAGAAGGTGGCATGGCCCCCGAACCCAGCCTGGACGCGGGTTACGGCACCGGCACCACTCATCGCCCGATGACCGCGGTGGGCGGTGACCTGCACCTGGTCGGCCAGCTAGCGGCGAAGGCCACAGTCGCCACGCTTTTAGAACGCCGGGGACAGTCTGATCAGAAGCTGCCCGGTGAACACATGCTGATCGGGCTGCGGCCCGAGGCAGGCTGGGCGCCGCCATTCGACTTCAACCACAGCGGCGAGATTCGCTGGCTGCCGCACACACCGCCCCGTCCTGGGTGCCCGACCTGCGAATCAGCATGATTTCCGATTTCGACCGCCCACCGATCCTGTACGCCAGCGGAAAAGCGCGGCGAGGAGTGAGACCATGACCACTCCGACACCGGCGGCTGGTCCCCCTTCTCGCAGTGGCGTACGCCGCAGCGGCGACCACTACCAGGACCTCCTCACCTGGGTCGCGGCCCTGCGCGTACTTCAACCGCAAGCCGAGTTCACCGGGCTCGAGATGGAGATCAATGGCGCCGGCAACGTCGACGACATCGTGCTACGCCGACAGATCGCCGGCGACCGGTACATCCAAGTGAAGTGGACGACCACCACATCCTCCAAAGTGGATGACACCTTTCTCACTGCGACGACCGGCAAGGGAAAGTCGGTTCTCCAGAAGCTCTTCGCCAGCTACGAGATTCTCAGCAGTCCGCAGAGTCCTCCCTACCTCGAGCTGCTCACCAACCGAGTCCTAGATATCGACGACCCGTTGCTTGGCCACGTCGACGGACGCACCGACATGCTTGTACCCCACGCATCCTCCGCCCCGCTCGGCAGCCCGGCCCGGCGGCGTCTGGATGAGTGGGCCGCTCACGTCGGCGTGCCCCGGGACGCTCTTCTCGACTTGTTCAGCCATCTCGTCTTCCGCACCGGACTCACGGTGAACAGCGAACGCGATCGCGCGCAAGTCCTGATGCTCGCAGCTGGCCTGCGTCATGATGAAGCAGCTTTGGGCGCCGGCCTGGCGCTAGTCGCCGGATGGGTACGAGGCGGGCGACGAGTCTTGAGCGCGGCGACGCTTCACCACGAGGTCTCGGAGCTCGGCCTCCAAGCGAGCCAGCCACGGGCGATTCTGCTCGTTCAAGCCATCGCACGGGACCCTCATCCCGAAGATGCCGACGAGGTGCTCGACTGGGTCGACCTTCACCCCGGGCAATCCGCGATGAGCCGAGTCGAGCCCGAATCTCCTTCGCACTGGAATACCATGACAGCGGAACTTGATGCCGCCGTCGCCAGGCTCGCCGAGGCGGGTGTCCAGGATGTCTTGATCCGTGGCGCTCTCCGCCAAGCCGCGTTCTTCTTGGTCGGCGCCCGGCTGGCACAAGTCACCGGCAAGAGGGTCAGCTACGTCCAACAAGGAGTTCTCTGGTCGAGCGACAGCCCACGGCTGCCCCCGCCGCCGCTGGACGTCGTTCGAACCGACCTCACAGCCGGAGACGAACTAGCCGTCGCGATCGGCATCGCGATCGATCCGACGGCCGCGGTCACCCAGCACATTCGCGATCAACTACCCGAAGTCTCGAGACTGGTCACCCTGCTCCCCCAGAGTGGTCCGCATGACCAGGCGATCAAGAGCCCAGGACAGGCGGTCGGCTACACGCAGGCTATACGCAACACCGTCCGGACCGAGCTCGAAATGCGCCCGTCCAGACGAATCCACCTCTTCCTCGCAGGCCCCGGCGGTCTCGCGCTCCTCCTCGGTCATCGCTGGAACCGACTCGCGCCGACCACCGTCCACGAACACCTCGGCCCTGGGCGTGGTTACACAGCCGCGTTCACCGTCGACGCTTGACAATTCCGTTAGCCGCTCTGGCTCAATCGCCGCCCCATCAAGAGCTGCCTATCAGCACCAATCAACGCCCAACAGTCGACGTGATTGCTACCGGAATCGGACCGTGAGCCGCAAGTACACAACATGCCGTCAGCCAAGCCTCCGCAGGACGCGTCCACAGTGCGTTGTCTCACTGCCGAGCCATACCTTAGGAATACCGACGTTTACTGAGGTTCACCCCGGGTAGTGGACACCGAGTTAGCAGGACCAGTCGTCCTGTTGAAAGGATGTCCTCATGCCTCCTCGCAAGCGCCGTTCGTAC
>NZ_JBHWEB010000225.1:0-7054 GCF_042734395.1 Amycolatopsis sp. NPDC059657
AGGCTTGGGTCGTGAGTGTTTAGACCGGTTAGAACCGGCCGTACCACTCACGACCCCGTGTCAACAGGATGTTGATCGGCTGTAGACGGCGCCGGGGCAGGCTGTGGCCAGCGTGTTCGAGCACGCCACACCCCGAACGTCTGGAGTGGATGTGTCGAAAGTCTGCAAGCTCGTGGCCGCCGTCGTCTTCGGTCTCGCCGTGGCGACGGCGGTGCCCCAGGCCGCTTCGGCGGCCGACCATGGATACGTCCTGTACAACAAGGGCGACTTCGGCGTGAACGTGTATTTCAAATACAACGGCACGCAGGAGGCGTACAACCACCCGAAAAAGGTGGAGGTCACCCAGCCCATCCACGCGCCGGCCGGCGCCAAGGTGGAGATCTGGGTGGCGAACGTGAATCCGGGCAGGTTGCTGCTCAGTTTCACGTATTCGGGTGACGATCCCAATTTTGTCTGCAGTGGCTCCTATTGGGGCAGCGGGCAGAACAGGGCGGCCTGCGGTAAGTGGTAGGTCGCGGCTCGGTGCCGCTCGGGCAGGGCCGAGCGGCACCGGGCCGTCGGGTTGGCGACAGCGAGGTACTCGCATGAGAATCAAACCGGCCTGTGACCTCGCGATCCATTTTGATGGCCGAGGCAGGCTCGAAATCCTTTCACTGGCTTCCGGCGGCTATTTCACTTACGAAGGCCGTCCCGTCGCGTTGTGGCTGGCGCTGATGCAAGGTACGACGCTGGATGGTTCGGCCGAGTTGCTCGCGGAATTCTGGGATGACGACATCGCCGACATCGCGCTCGAGATGGCGTTGTGGGCCCACGATTGGTGCAGCGACGGCTTGCTTCGCGTCGAACACGAAGCGGCCAGATAGGAGTGAGGCGTGGAAATCAGGGTGGGTGTGGTCGTCCACGACCAGTTCTTTTCCGGCAATCTCCTCGAACGGATCCGTGCTTCCTCCGACATCGACATCGTGCCGGCCGAAGAGCATTGCCGCGCGGACGTCATGGTGGTCGTGACGGCCTCGCTGGACGACATTCTGCTGGACGCGCTGGAAAAGCTCGCCGCGAACGCCGAAAACCCGGGCCAGTGTGTGGTCCTCGTGTCCGGGCCGGTGCGGGAACGGCATCTGGCGCAGGCGTTGAGCTGTGGTGTGGTCAGCATTCTGGCCAGGGAAGTGACGACCCCCCAGCTCATTGTCCGTGCGGTGCTGGCCAGTCATGCCGGGCGGTCGGTGATGCCGGAGACCATCACGCGCTGGCTGGTGAACGAGTCCCGCGCGTTGCAGGCGACCATGTTCACGGTGCACGGCCTCGAAGCGGGCGGACTGACACCGCGTGAGGTCGAGGTGCTCCGGATGCTCGCGGAAGGGCACGGCACGCTGCACATCGCCGGGCAGCTGCGCTACTCGGAGCGGACGATCAAGAAGATCCTCCAGGACATCATGACGCGGCATTCGCTGCGCAACCGCGCGCACGCCGTCGCCTACGGCTATCTCGTCGGCGCCATCTGACAGTCTTCACCACGTCACCGGCAGTGTCTTGATGCCGTGCACGGGGGTGTTGTCGGCGAACACGATCTCGCCGTCGGGCACGGCGAGCCGCAACCCGGGGAATCGCCGCAGCAGCGCGGGAAACGCGATCCGCAGCTCCATCCTGGCCAAGGGCGCGCCGAGACAGTGATGCGCGCCGTGCCCGAACGCGGCATGCGGGCTCGGCGCGCGCGTGATGTCGAACGTGTCCGACAGCTCGCGGTTGGCCAGCGTGAGCGAGCACAGCACGACTTCGCCCGCGTGCAGCTGCTGGTCGCCGACCTTGACGTCGACCAGCACGTCACGCGCGATCGTGGAATGCGCGACCGTCAGGTACCGCAGCAGTTCCTCGATCGCGGCGTCGACGGCGGACGGGTCGTCGCGCAGTAGCGCCAGCTGATCCGGGTTGCGCAGCAGGATCAGCGTGCCCAGGCTGAGCATGTTCGCCGTGGTTTCGTGGCCAGCGATCAGCAGCAGGCTCGCGACACCGATGACCTCTTCCCTGCTGACCTCGTGTTCGCGCAGCAGCATGCCGATCAGGTTGTCGCCGGGGTCGGCGCGTTGCCGGTCGACGAGCTCTCCGATGTACTCACCGAGCTCACGGCCGTTGCGGGCGCGCTCGTCGAGTGTCAGCGCGAGGTCGAGCTGACCGGTCGAGCGGCTCTGGAACCAGCCCGCGTCCTCGTACGGCACGCCCAGCAGCTCGCAGATGACCAGAGACGGCACCGGCAACGCGAAATCGGCGACCAGTTCGGCTGGCGGCCCCGACTTTTCCACCGCGTCCAGCAGGTCGGTGACGATCTCGTGGACCCGCGGCTCGACGCGCTTCATCCGGCGGACCGTGAACTCGGGTGTCAGCATCCGGCGCAGCACGGTGTGCTCCGGCGGATCGAGGCCGAGCAGGAAACCGGGTGCGTCCTCAAAGGACTCATCGCCGCCCGCCCTGGCCTCTTCGAGGTTCAGCCGCCGCTCCGCCTTGTTGCTGAACGCGGTGGTGTCACTCAAAACGGCACGCACGTCGGCATGCCGGACGGCCAGCCGCGCCGGTCCGAACTGCGACATGATGAGCGGCATTCCGGGTTCGCCCGCCAGTTCCCGTAGTTCGGGAGCCGGATCGAAGCCGGTGCGGCGGAGATGGATCGGTGTGGACACCTGACCCAAGCTAGCCGAGCGGACGGCGAGCCGCCGGGATCATGCCCGCCTGACCACGCGGTGCCGCCCGAACGAACACGGTAGGGTGTCGATGATCTTGATGCCCTCGACGAGGAGGATCAGCTCATTCAGGTGCCGCTGACGGAGCCGCCGTCCGATCGTGAAGTCACGCTGCTGGGTAAGCCCATGCCGGACGACCGGCTGCGCGGCTGGGTGATCACCGGGCTCATCACGCTCGTCGGCGGAATCCTGCGCCTGCAGAACCTGGGTTTCCCGACCAGTCAAGGCACTCCGGTCTTCGACGAAAAGCATTACGTGCCCCAGGCGTGGCAGATGCTGCGCAACGGCGGTTACGAGGACAACTACGGGTACGAGCTGGTCGTCCACCCGCCGCTGGCGAAGCAGCTGATCGCGGTGGGGGAGTGGCTGGTCGGCTACAACAGTTGGGGCTGGCGGCTTTCCGCGGCCATCGCCGGTGTGCTGATCGTGTTACTGACCGTGCGGATCGCGCGGCGCCTGACCCGGTCGACTCTGCTCGGCGCGATCGCCGGTGTGCTCGTGGTCTGTGACGGGGTGCTGCATCTGCAGGCCAGGATGGGGATGCTCGACATCTTCATCGCGTTGTTCGTGCTCGCGGCGTTCGGCTGCGTCTTGCGCGATCGCGACCAGGTCCGCGAACGCCTCGCCGTCGCAGTCCGCGAAGGTTGGGCCGACGAGTCGAAGTTCGGGCCACGGCTCGGTTTCCGGTGGTGGCGCTTCGGGACCGGGGTGATGCTCGGGCTGGCGTTCGCCGTGAAATGGTCCGGTCTCTACTACATGGTCGCGTTCGGTCTGCTCTGCGTGTTCTTCGACGTCGCAGCCCGGCGCGCAGCCGGTGTCGAGCGTCCGTGGCTCGGCACGGTCGTGCGCGACGTGGCGCCCGCGCTGTGGGCGATCGTCGCGATCCCGTTCCTCGTCTACCTCGGCGACTACGCGGCCTGGTTCGCCAGTGAGACGGCGACCGACCGCAATCTGGCCGAGATCAAGAACCTCGACCCCGGTTTCTGGGGCTGGGTCCCGGCGGCCTTGCGCTCGCTGGGCGCGTACACCGCCAGCGTGCTGGACTTCCACGCGCATCTGCTGACACCGAAGGACAATCCGCACGCGTACGAGTCGAAGCCGTGGACGTGGCCGATGGGCCTGCGGCCGATGCTGTACCACTACGAATCCGGTTCGAATGTCACCGGGTGCGGCGACCGGGACTGCGTGCGCGCGACCATGCTGATCGGCACGCCCGCGCTGTGGTGGCTCGCGCTGCCGATGCTCGGCTGGGGCCTGTGGCGCGCACTGTTCACAATGGACTGGCGGTATGCCGCGGTGCTGACCGGTTATCTCGCCGGGCTGCTGCCGTGGTTCCTCAACCTCGACCGCCAGATGTACTTCTTCTACGCCACCCCGATGGCGCCGTTCCTCATACTCGGCCTGGCGCCGATACTCGGCCAGATCCTGGGCAGCGCGCGGCGCGGCTTCGAACGCCGCGGCACCGGCCTGCTCGTCGTCGCGCTCTACGTCGGGCTCGTCGTCGCGAACTTCGCATGGCTGTGGCCGATCCTGAACGCCGACGCCATCACCGGCGAGCGTTGGCAGGCGGAGTTGTGGCTGCCGTCCTGGCGCTAAAGCACGCGTGAATTCCTGGTAATGACGAGTGCCGAATTCAGTGTAAGCGTGGCGCCTGAAATAGCGTGAGCTGCTTTGCGGCTCCCGCCGCCGAGGCGTATCAAAACACCGTGCCGATTCTTCTTTATCGTGGCATGCAGGCACGATGTCCGGGCAACCCGCTGGTAGAGGCCCACTTCGCGGCCGCCGGACGCGGTCCGATAAGGCCCGATTGTCCTGTTCCTGGTTTGCTTGACATTCGGCTGACGGGCCACGAAAGTTTCCTCAACCGCCGCCTCGTTAGGAATCTTTACTAACAAGGAGTCCCGCTATGCATTCACGTCGGAGAGCCGCTTGTGCCGCGGCTGCCTTTCTGATGGTGCCGATGGCTCTTTCCGCTGGGACGCCCGCGTCCGCCACCGGGGAGAGTCACCCGTTCCCCGCCCATGTCACCTATCAGACCGGTGTCCTGCCGTCGGCGAGCGAGTCGACGCGCGACGCCGCGGTCAAGAAGCAGTACGACTCCTGGAAGTCGAAGTACCTGCGTGCCGCCTGTGGCGGCTACCTGGTCGCCGTCGACTCCGACACCGCGCCCAACCGGGGCACCGTGTCCGAGGCGCAGGGCTACGGGATGAACATCGTGCCGCTGATGGCCGGGTACGACACGAACGCCAAGGCCGAGTTCGACGGCCTGTGGAAGGTCGTGCAGAGCCACCGCACCGGCAAGGGCATGATGCAGTGGAAGCTCGACGGCAGCTCTTGTAAGTACGCCGACGACGGCACCCCCGACTCCGCCACCGACGGCGACCTCGACGTCGGCTACGGCCTGATACTCGCCGACAAGCAGTGGGGCGGCTACACCGCCGCGGCCAAGGACTGGCTGGACAAGCTCTACAAGGCCGACGTCACCTCCGACGGCCACCTCCGGACCGCCGACGACGGCCCCAGCAACGACACCCGGCCTTCCGACTTCATGCTCGACCACCTGCGCGCGTTCGCGAAGTACGACACCGCGCACGACTGGAACAAGGTGGTCACCCGCACCGAGGCGATCATCACCGCGTTCACCACGAAGTACTCGCCGACCGCCGGCCTGCTCTCCGACTTCGTCATCGGCGCCGACGGCAGCAGCCCGAGGCCCGCGCCCGCGGACTACCAGGAGGACCAGCCGGACAACATCGTCGGCTACAACTCCGTGCGCGTCCCGTGGCACATGGGCACCGACGCGCTGGTGTACGGCGGTTCGGTGGCGCTGAACATCGCCAAGAAGGAGTCGGCCAGCTACAAGAGCCACTCGGGTGGCAACCCGGCGAAGATCTACCCGCACACCAAGCTCGACGGCACCCCCTACGACACGAGCGACCAGTGCGAGTGCGCCAGCAACCCGGTCGGTGTGGCCGCGATGGTCGCGGGCGATCAGGCGTGGACCGACGCGCACTGGAACTTCCTCGCGACCAACCCGCAGGGTGACGGCTACTACGGCGAGACCATCAAGATGCTCGTCTACATCGTGATGTCGGGGAACTACTGGGCTCCGTGACGAGCGTGACCACGAAGCGGGCCCCGGAAATCGGGGCCCGCTTTCTGCTCATCCTGCGGGAGATCTTCGCGGGCCGTAACCGCTTCACCGTCATCTTCAACGACTGGGCCAGAGCAGGTAGGCCAGCACCAGTGCGGCCACGACCACGGCGTTGAAGATCCAGTGGTCGCGCAGGATGGCGGCGAACTCGCGGATCGACGCGCTGGGGATGTAGTACCAGGCCGTCCGTGAGCCGACCACCTCGCCGTTCAGCTTGATCTCACGGGCGAGCAGCGCGGTGCGGAACGCGTGGAAGTTGTTCGTCACCAGCACGGAACGGTACCGCGGGTCGCGCGCGGTCATGATCTCCTTGCTGAAGATCAGGTTCTCGCGCGTAGTGGTGGAGCGGTCCTCCAGCAGGATGTGATCCGCCGGGACACCGGCTTCGATCAGGTAATCCGCCATCGCCCTCGCTTCGGGCAGTTCCTCGTCACCGCCTTGCCCGCCCGAGGTGATGATCATCGGGCTGGTGCCGTTCGCGGTCTGCTCGTCGAAGATCCGGCGAGCCCGGTCCAGGCGGCTGGCGAGCAGTGGCGGGACCTTCGAACGGATCAGGCGTGAGCCGTGCACCACGATGTAGTCCACTGTGGACCGGCGTCGTACGTGGACGTAGACGACCGAGTACAGCAGATACGTGACGAACGCCAGGCTCAGGTAGCCGACGACGATCCCGGCCGTGGTGATCACCTTCGCCACCCAGCCGGGCACGAGCTGCTTGCCGACCGCCAATGTCGCCATCATGCACACGGGAATGGCGAGCCCGGCCAGCAGTGACAGCAGATTGCCGAGCCGCCTGCCCTCGCGGCGGAACATCAGCATGCCGTTGGCCAGCAGGAACGCGGGCAGTGCGCCGAACAAGGTGAGCATGAAGACGGCGGGGACCAGCGTCGCCACCAGGTCGTGGCCGCCGGGAAGCCGTGACAGCACATCCAGCAGGCCGAAAGTCAGCAGCAACAAGCCGATCAGCAACAGCACGCCGTTGACCAGCCTGCGCCGCTCGGCGGCGAAACAGAGCGCGAAGGCCAGCAGGAAGGGAATCGACGTCACGATGTATTCCACGATCTCAACCTAGACAGGGCCGTCGCCCTCGGAAGGCGGACTGAGGAGTCACTATCGGGTGATCTCTTCTGGAAGGGGTCGTGAGTGGTATGACCGGTTAGAACCGGTC
>NZ_JBHWEB010000226.1:0-7053 GCF_042734395.1 Amycolatopsis sp. NPDC059657
ACCCGCTACGACAAGCTCGCCGTCCGCTACGAGGCCACCGTGCACATCGCCGCAATCAACGAATGGCTCTAACCGACTTCGATACAGGCCCTAGGGCAGCAGGTCCTCGCCGGTCAGCACCCGGCCTGGCAGTGCGCTGCCGGGCCGGGCGCGCAGCCCGTCGAGCATGAGCGCCATGACCCGCTCCGCGGCGCACTCGATGCTGTCCAGCTTGTTCGGCAGCTGCCGCAGCAGCAGCGTGAACACCAGCGCCACATCGCCGGCGCCGACGTCAGCGCGCAGCTCCCCCTCCTCCTGAGCCCCCTTGACGACGATCTCGAGTTCACCCAGCAGCGCACGGCGGAACTCGGCCGTCAGCGGGTCGTTGTGGATCGCCGCCTCCGCCTGCGGTGACAGCATCGCGAGCTGCACCGACAGCCTCAGCTCCTGCGAGAACCGCAGGAAGCGGACCAGCGCGCCCCACGACGTGTCCTCCTCGGCGATCGCCGCGCGCGCCTCGGTGAGCACCCGCGCGAAGTTGTCGCGCGCGACCTCCCTGATCAACGTCTCCCGGTCGGGGAAACGCCGGTAGAGCGTCCCGACCCCGACCGCCGCCGCCCGCGCGATGTCCTCCATCGGCGCGTCAGGGCCCTGCTCGACGAAGATCGTCTTGGCCGCGGCGATGATCTGGTCGCGGTTACGGCGCGCGTCTGCCCGTAAGGGCGTCCCAGATTCGGCCTTCATGTCACTTGCCTTTCGCGTGAAACCGGCGGCCGATTCTCGCACGGGCAACGGTTTACCGAGTACAGGTTGGAAGTTGACGGCATCAGGTGGATTTAGGTGGACGGAAACCTTCCACTTCGGTACGTTGGGCTACGTAAGCGGAAACAAACCTTCCACATAGGCGCTTTGTCCGGATGGGATGGGAATGACCGACGTGGCCGCCTCGCCGTCACTCGCCTGGCCGATGGAGCGGGCTTGCCCGTTCGGTCCACCAGCCGAGTACCAGAGGTTGCGAGCCGAGGAGCCCGTCACCAAGGTCCTGCTGGCGTCCGGGATGACCATCTGGGCGGTATCCAGGCTCGAGGACATCCGGCAGCTGCTGACCGATCCCCGGTTCAGCTCGAACCGCCACGCGCCGGGCTTCCCCCGGATCATCAAGGACCAGAAGATCATCCCCGGCTTCCGGTCCTCGCTCATCGACATGGACGCGCCCGAGCACGGCGAGAAGCGCCGCGAAGTTCTCAGCGAGTTCACCATCCGGCGAGTGAAGGCCATGGCGCCGCGCATCCAGCAGATCGTCGACGAGCGGATCGACGCGATCCTCGACGGCCCCAAGCCGGCGGATCTGGTCAAGTCGCTCGCGCTTCCGGTGCCCTCACTGGTGATCTGCGAGCTGCTCGGCGTGCCGTACCACGATCACGAGTTCTTCCAGGAGCGCACGTACGCGATGCTCAGCCGCGACAAGGTGCTGGCCGAGCGGCAGGCGGCGTTCGGCGAACTGCTGGCGTTCCTGGACGAGCTGGTCACCGCGAAGGAAGCCGAGCCGGGCGACGACCTGCTCGGCAGGCTGATCCTCAAGCAGCGCGCGGGCGGCGGGGTCAGGCACCAAGACCTCAAAGAGCTCGCGTTCCTGCTGCTGGTCGCCGGGCACGAGACGACGGCCAACATGGCCTCACTCGGCGTGCTGACCTTGCTGGAACATCCCGATCAGCTGAAGAAAATCGTCGAGGACCCCGGCAAAACACTCAATGCCATCGAGGAATTGCTGCGATTTCTGACGATCGCCGAAGCCGCCGGACTGCGTGTCGCGATCGACGACGTCGAAATCGGCGGGCAATTGATCCGGGCGGGTGAAGGTGTCATCGCTTTGACGATTTCCGGGAACCGGGACGCCGAAGCGTTCGTTGATCCCGATGAGTTCGACATCGAGCGCAGCGCACGGCATCACGTCGCGTTCGGCTTCGGAATCCACCAATGCCTGGGCGCGAACCTGGCCAGGCTGGAGCTCCAGATCATCTTCGACACGCTGTTCCGGCGTATTCCGGGACTGCGGCTGGCCGTGCCGGCCGCCGAACTTCCGTACAAGACGGAGACGACTATTTACGGCCTGCATGAACTGCCGGTCACGTGGTGAATTAGTGGGGAGCAAGTAATGACAGGGGTAATGGAGACCGCGGATTTGACGTTCCCGCTTGCCAGGGAATGCCCATTCTCGCCACCGAAGGAATACAAGGAGATCCGCGAGACGGAACCGATTTCGAAGGTCGGCCTGCCGGATGGCACCTGGGCGTGGGCGATCACCCGCCACGAGGACGTCCGCGCCGCGCTGTCGGACCCGCGCTTCAGCGCGGACCGCAGCAACCCGAACTTCCCGATGCTGATCCAGGGCCAGCGCCGCAACCAGGACCCGGATTTCGAGAAGACCATGCTGTCGATGGACGCGCCGGAACACGGCCCGGCCAGGCGCGCGGTGCTCGGCGAGTTCACCGTGCGGCGCATGGAGGCCTTGCGCCCGCGCATCCAGGAGATCGTCGACGAGCGCATCGACGCCATGCTCGCCGCGGACGGCGAGGTCGACCTGGTGGCGGAACTTTCGCTGCCCGTGCCGTCCTTGGTGATCTGTGAGCTGCTCGGTGTGCCGTACGCGGACCACGACTTCTTCCAGGTGCGCACGGCCTCGATGCTCAGCCGCACCGTCTCGCCGGAGGAGCGGCGCGAGGCCTTCGACGGCGTCGTCGGCTACCTCGACAAGCTGGTCACGGCCAAGGAAGCGGCGCCGTCCGAAGGCGACCTGCTCGGCAGGCAGATCCTCAAGCTGCGCGAAGAGGGCACGTATCACCACGGCAAGCTGGTGAGTCTCTCGTTCCTGCTGCTGCTCGCCGGGCACGAGACGACGGCGAACATGATCTCGCTCAGCACGGTGGCGCTGCTGCGCAATCCCGAGCAGCTCGCGATCATCAAGGCCGACCCCGGCAAGACGCTGGTCGCGATCGAGGAACTGTTGCGCTACTTCACGATCGTCGACGCGGCGACAGCGCGCGTCGCGGTCGCGGACGTCGAAATCGGTGGCGTGACCATCAAAGCGGACGAGGGCATCCTCGCGCTCGGCTACTCGGCCAACCGCGACCCGTCCGCGTTCGAGAACCCCGACGAGCTCGACATCGACCGCGGCGCGCGGCACCACGTGGCGTTCGGCTTCGGCGCACACCAGTGCCTCGGCCAGAACCTCGCGCGGATGGAGCTGCAGATCGTCATCGACACGCTCTTCAAGCGGATCCCGGACCTGAAGATCGCGGTCCCCGAAGCAGAGCTGCCGTTCAAGGACGACGCCGCCATCTTCGGGCTGTACGCACTGCCCGTCACCTGTGAGTAGGAGAGTTCCATGAAGATCATCGCCGACACGGGGCGCTGCGTCGGGGCCGGTCAGTGCGTGCTGACCGACCCGGAGGTGTTCGACCAGACCGAGGACGACGGCACGGTCATCGTCCTCGTCTCGGAACCCATGGGTGAGGCCGCGGACCACGCACGCGACGCCGTGCACATCTGCCCCAGCCAAGCGCTTTCGCTGGTCGAGTGACCCGTGAGCGTTGGGTCGTGAGTGGTGACTCTGCTGCATCCAACGGAGCAGAGTCACCGCTCGCCCACGCCTGAACGAGCGGTTCCCCTGCTCCGCTCGATGCAGCAGGGGAACCTCTCGCTCGTGGGCGTCGCCCCGGACTTCCGGTGCGGGCCTGGCGTGGCGTCGTGAGTGATCGCGACGGTTAGAACCGCCCGCAACGCTCACGACCCCAAATGCACAGGCAGCGTGTCCACGCCGTAGACGATCGACAGCTGCCGATACGAAAGGTCGTCCGCGGCCACCGCGAGCCGCATGTTCGGGAAGCGGCGCACCAGCGCCGGGTAGGCCGTCCGCAGCTCCATGCGGGCCAGTTCGGCGCCGATGCAGCGGTGCACACCCCAGCCGAACGCGAGGTGCGGTGACGTGGCGCGGTCCGGGTCGAAGGTCTCCATCGAAGACCCGAGTGACGGGTCGCGGTTGGCGCCGGACAACGACACCAGCACGATGTCGCCCTTCTTGATCTGCGCGCCCGCCACTTCGACGTCCTCGCGGGCGAAGCGCGGGAACGCCATCTGCACCACGGTCAGGTAGCGCAGGAGTTCCTCGACGAACGGGGCGATCGCCTCGTCGTCATCGTGCACGCGCTTGAACTGCTCCGGGTCGCGCAGCAGCACGATGGCGCCGAGCGCGACCATGCTCGCGGTCGTCTCCAGCCCGCCGGTCAGCACACCGTCGGCGAGCCCGGCCAGTTCCTCGTCGGAGATCTCGTCGCCGTGTTCCTTCACCAGCATGCCGAGCAGGCCGTCGCCCGGATTCACACGCTGCTTCTTCACGATCTCGCGCAGATACGCCAGCGACTCGGAAATCGCGCCGAGTGACGCGCCGGCGCCGCCGAACAGGTCGAAGCGCGCGGTGCTCAGCCGCTGGAAATCCTCGCGGTCCTCATAGGGGACGCCGAGCAGTTCGCAGATCGTCAACGACGGGATCGGGAACGCGAACGCCTGCATCAGGTCGACCGGGCCGTCCGTCTTCGCCATCGCGTCGAGCTGCTCTTCGACGATCTCGTGAATGCGCGGGGTGAGCCGGTTCAGCCTGCGCATGGTGAATTCCGGCGTCAGCAGTTTCCGCAGCCGGGTGTGCACCGGCGGGTCGGCGAAGCCGAGACCGCCGGGATTCTGCTCCTCGGTCACCCCCGCGTTACCGACGAGGTTGGTGAAGTCATTGCTGAAGTCGCCGGTCGCGCTGAGCACGGCCTTCGATTCGGTGTACCCGCTGACAAGCCAGGCGTTGAAACCGAACGGCAGCGGCACCTTGCTGATCGGCTCGGCCGCGCGGGTCGCCCCCAGTTCCGCGACCGGGTCGAGCCCGTCCCGGCGCAACGGCATGAGCGCGCCCTCGGGAAGAAATGAGATCTTCGACAGATCGAAACCTGACTTTTGCTTCCTGGCAAGGTATTTGCGTCCCACCCACGAGACAACCCGATCCCGCACACTCGACATAACCGCAGATTACCGGACTTTCCTTGAGACAATCCTCATCGGACACCCCGCAGGTGTGTGATCAACAGCTCCGAGACCACCGGCGCCGCCACCTCCGGCAGGAAATGCCCGCCCGCGGGCAGTTTTTCGAGCCGATACGGCCCGGTGACCCAATTCTTCGTGTCCTCGATCCCCGACGGGGCCACCGCCGGATCCTCGCCGGCGAGGAACAACGTCGGCACGGCCACCCGATCGGGGTACCCCGTGAAATCGTTTGCCCGGTACCAGTCGAGCGCGGCGGTCAACGCTCCGGGTTCACGCAACCGCGCGTTGTACTCGTTCAGATGCTCCTCGGGCACGCCGGGAATGACCAACGGCTTCGCCAGCAGCTTGTTCTCCGGGATCGGCGTCGGCTCCCGGAAGCCCGCCATGTACGTCGACCGCTTCTGCTGCTCCGGGTCTTCCCGCAACGCCTTCTCGAACGCGCCGAGATGCGGGACTGACACCGCGGTCAGCGACCGCACCCGGCCCCCGTAGCGCGCGGCAGCCACCCAGGCGACCGCGGCGCCCCAGTCATGCCCGGCCAGATCGAACCGCCCCCAGCCCAGTGAGTCCGCGATCCCCCGCACGTCCCGCACCAGATGATCGAGCTGATAGTGCTCGATCCCGGCGGGCCGCACCCCTCGCGAATACCCACGCTGATCGGGCGCCACAGCGCGATAGCCCGCCCCCGCGAGCGCTCGCAGCTGTGCCTCCCACTCGATGCCGAACTCCGGAAAGCCGTGCAGCAGCAAGACTTTCCGGCCATACCTCGGCCCGGCGGCGACGGCGTCGAACACCCCCGCCCTGGTCGGGATCTTGATCCGTTCCAGGCGTCCTGACGCCGCCGCTGTGCCGATGCTCGCCGTCCCCACGGCGACCATGGCACCCACCGCCCCCCTGAGTGCTCCCCGCCTCGTGATCCCCATGGCCATAACCTTGGCTTGGCGAGGCGGTCCGGACCATGGGGTAAACCCCCGGTCTTCTCCTCAGGGTTACCCCCTACGACTACCGACCGAAGACCTCGGAGTCGGCGGGCTTCGCGATGGTCACCGGCTTGCCCCACTCGCTGAACCGGACCTCGGTGGTAACGACCTTGCCGGTGCCCACGACCTTGACCAGCAGCTTCAGCTCAGCCAGTTCGTCACCGGGGCAGATCAACAGTTCGTAGTCGATCGTCTTGCCACCAGACTTCAGCGCGTACTCCATCTCCTCTTTGAGGTAGGCGCCGTTTACCTTCTCCGCGGCCCGCTCGAGGTCCACCGCGGCAAGGTGCCGGACGCACTGCCCCTCCACCTTGGTCGCGTGGATATCGCCACCGGCGGCGATGATCGGCAGGTGGTAGTTGGTCGGTGCGATGGCCTGTGCCAGGGAGTCGTGCACCTCGAGCAGATTGTTGTTGAGCTCCTCGTCGAGGTTCCGCGGCAGCGGCAGCCATGGCTTGCCCTTGTCCTTCTCGAACTCCTCGGGCAGTTTCGCGTACGACTCGCCCAGCACGGTGACCAATCGCAGCTCGTCAGGAGTCCGCCCCTGCTGCAGCGGAGTACGCACCGTACCCGCCAGTTCCACACCGTCCACAACGGACTTGGCAGGCCCGGCGAGCGTCTGGACCCGCGCGTCACCGTCGGAGGGCTTCAGCAGGTCACCTTCTCCGGGCACCACGACGAAGTGATACGTCGACTTGGCCAGCGCCACCTTCGTCACCGCTTCGACCAGCGAGGTGGCGGCGCCAGCCCGATGAGTGACCGGCGGCGGGGACGGCGTCAGCTGCACCACCCCGCCCGCCGACTGCCCCGGCGCGTCGCATCCAGCGACCGCGAGCAGCACGAAACCAGCCATTAATACGCGCATAAGGCACTCCCCAGTGTCTGACCAGCACAAACCGCCGGTCAGCAGCAGAGTACTCGTGAGCGTTGCGGGCGGTTAAAAACCCCCCCAAGCGGCAGAAACCCTGAGCGGGGTGTTAAACGACCACCCCCACCACCCCCGAACCCG
>NZ_JBHWEB010000227.1:0-6753 GCF_042734395.1 Amycolatopsis sp. NPDC059657
CCTCTTGTTCTCTGCGGTGTGTACCCCCGGGTTGCCCAAATTAACCCCCGTGCTGTTCCAACGCCCCCTGTTCGTGTTAAGCCGGGGGGGGGGGTGGTCCGGTCTAGGACACGGAACCCCACCCCGCGACGTGGCTCGCCCCTTACATGCCGGGGCAGGTCTTCCAGGCGAAGTGATACGTGGTGCTGATGTTGCCGTCGGTCGAGTCCATGGTCATGAAACTCGTCTTCTTCGGGTCCGAGGTGCCCGCGTCCACGCGCAGCTCGGTGTTGATGTTGAAGTTGCGCCGCTCGCCGCAGGGCGAGTAGACGATCGCCGCGACCTCGGTGCTGTCGGTGGCCTGCCAGTCATCGGCCAGCGGGCCGTTGTAGATGTGACTGGTGTAGGCCGTCGGCGACATTCCCTGGAAGTAGTAGTTCGCTTTCTCCGTTCCCTTCGCGCCCTTCATCAGGCTGGCGAATCCGCGGTAGTCGGCCGACGCGATCCCGTAGGTGAAACCCTGCGGCACATTCACCTTGAGATTGAGCTGGCAGTTCTTCCGCATGTCGGTCGGTTTGGTTCCGGCGCCCGCCTGCGCCAGGAAATCGCTGTAGGTGACCGTGAAGGCCTTGTTGTCGGGTGACACCGCGACGGCCGAAGTGCCGAGCGGGCACCCCGAACCGTTGACCGTCACGATCTCGATGGTGATGTGATCGGGGGGAGGGGTGGCACCGGGGGCGCCACCGGGAGGAATGATTATTGTCGTGGCTAATAGGGCAGCGGAGAGCGTGCTGATCATAGAGACGCCTTTCCGACGAAATATTTTGTGATTCGACGGCGGTGATCAACCGTAACCTTTATTTATTCCACCCGCGTACCGCTAAATGGAGTATGGATCTTGACTGTTATGTTCTAGGGACAAGTCTTCCAGGAGAAGTGATAGACGGTGCTGACGCCCGCGTCTGTCGAGTCCATTGTCATGAAGCTGGTCGCGCCACTGCTGCCCGCGTTTACGCGCAGTTCGGTATTGACGTTGAGCATGCGCTTTTCGCCGCAGGGATGGTAAACGATTTCAGAGACCTCGGTACTGTCCGTGGCCTGCCAGTTGTCGTCAGCGGGTCCGTAGAAGGTATGCGTCCGGCTGGCGGTCGCGGAATGCCCTTGGAAGTAGTAACTCGCTTTTTCCTGTCCGGTCGCGCCGCGTTTGAGGTTGGCGTATCCGCGGTAGTCGGCCGACGCGATTCCATAGGTGAAGCCTTGCGGGATGTTGATCCGCAGCACGAGCTGGCAGTTCTTGCGGAAGTCGGTCGGGCCGGTGCCCGCGCCCGCCTGTGCCAGGAAATCGCTGTAGGTAACGGTGAACGCGGTGTTGTCCGGCGACACGGCCACGGCGGCGGTGCCCGCCTTGCAGCCGGAGCCGTTCACGGTCACGACGTCCACCGTGATTCTGTCGGGTGGGGGATTGGTGTCCACGGCGGTGGGTGCCGGGGAAATGAGAGACAACGCCATGGCGGCAGCAGAAATAGCGCTGATCATGGATGGTCCTTCCGACGTGCGTCCAAAGCGGGGTCGACGGCGGTGCCAAAGCGTAGCGTAATAATCGCAAACCGGGCCACCGCTGAACGGGGGAAGGAAAAACTTCTATGACGCAGCGTGAATTCGTCGCTTCCAATCATAAGGTGGCGTCATAAAATTCGTCGAATTCCCGATGTTCGGGAAAGGTGAAGTAATGGTCATGGGATGATCCGCAACCGGCGGAACCCATCGAAAAGATCATGGAACATTTGCGTCGTGTCGACGTATTCGTGGAAACCGAATCGCCGCGCCTTCGATCCGTCGGCGAACATGTCGTAGTCCCAGGAGAAAACGAAGTCCGCGAAACCCCAGGCCGAGACCTCGTCGTAGGAGTGGCCGAGGGCATACCGCCGGGCCATACCGGACCACAGGCCCGCCTTGTCCCCCATCGCTTCCGTCAATGACATCGGCAGTGGCGGCGCGACCTCCAGCCCGAAGTAAGCGGCGAGCTTCGGCCACAGCTCACTCCACCGGAACAGGTCACCGTTCGTGACATTGAAGGCCTGGTTCGCGCACCGCGGCTCGGTCGCCGCCCACACCGTCGCCTTCGCCAGTAATCCCGCATCGGTCATTTCCAGCAGCGCGTCATACGCGCCGGGCTTGCCGGGGAACCGCATCGGGATGCCGAGTTCCGCGCAGATCGACGCGTACACCGCGATGGACAGCGCCAGGTTCATCGGGTTCCCGAGCGCGATACCGCCGACCACGGACGGCCGGATGGCCGACCACGACCACGCCTTGCCCGCCTGCCGCGCTTCGAGGAACCGTTGCTGGTCCACGTTGAACTCCGGCGGCATGTGCCCGGCGTCGTCCTCGCGCGCGGGGGTCTTGAACGGGCCGAGGTGCGCGCCGTAGACCTTGTAGCCCTGCATCAGGCTGATGTGCTCGAGCGCTGGCGCGACGGGCTCGATCGCGTCGACGACGTTCGTCAGCATCGCCAGGTTCGGCGCGACGAGTTCCGCCCAGCTCGGACGTTCTTGATAAGCCGCGTAGAAGACGTGCGTGACCTCGGTCAGCGGCGCGAGTTTCGCGGCGGTGTCCTCGGCGTCGAGCAGGTCGACGGCCACGTAGCGGACTCGCTCGGCCGCTTCCCCGCCGCGCCGTGAAAGCCCAATGACTTCCCAATCGCCGAGTTCGGCGAGGTGGTCGATGAGGTTGCGGCCGATGACCCCGTTCGCGCCGACGACCAGCGCGATCTTGCGTTCTGTTCCCATGTGGACGATCTTGGGCACCCGAGAAGCATTAGTCCAAGACATGTTCTTCACTGCTGGCATAAACTGTGTTCATGGCAAGCCTGCGGCAGCTGGAATACCTGGTCACGGTGGTCGACGAGGGCTCGTTCACCAAGGCGGCCGAGGTGCTGCACGTGACGCAGCCCGCACTCTCGCACCAGATGCGGGCGCTCGAACGTGGCGTCGGCGGCCCGCTGCTGGAACGCCTGCCCCGCGCGGTCCGGCTGACCCCGATGGGCCGCGCCATGCTCCCGCACGCCCGCGCCGCGCTCGCCGACGCCGAACGCGCCCGCTGCGCCGCGCGCCAGGCGTCCGGTCTCGAGCACGGCGAACTGCAGATCGCCACGGTGTATTCGGTGAGCCTCGGCGCGCTGCCGCCCGCGTTGCGCGCCTGGCGCCGTGAACGGCCCGGCGTCGACATCCGCCTGTTCGAGTACCGCCACGCCGACGAACTGCGCGAAGCCATGCTCGCCGGCGAAGCCGACATCGCGGTCGGCCCGCGCCCGCAGTCGTGGGACGGTCCGATATGGACACTCGGGACCGAGGAGTTCGTCGTGGTGCTGCCCGCCGACGGCTCGGCCGAGGGCAGCGGCGGCACGGTCGACCTCGCCACCCTCGCGGACTGCGCCTGGGTGCATTACGCGCCGGGCAACGGGCTCGCGGAGATCGTCGACCAGGCCTGCGCGGCGGCCGGCTTCCGGCCGAGCGCGGCGGTGCGGACCGAGCAGTCCGCCACCGCGCCGATCCTCGCCGCCGCCGGGCTCGGCCCCGCGCTGGTGCCCGCCAACGTCATCCCGCCGCGTTTCGACGGCCGCGTGCTACGCCCGACGCAGCCGATCGAGCGTGAACTCGTCGCGTACGCGCGCGGCGGCGCGGACCCGCTGACCGCCGGTTTCGCCGAGGTGCTGCGCAAGAAGGCCTGCGTGCTACCCGCGCACGTGAAGAAACTGCTCAGCCACGACTGAACGAAGTCAGGTCGACTCCGGTCAGCGGGTTGGCCTTCACACCGCTCACCTTGAGCGGCCAGATCGCGTGCCCATGCCCGGACCACAGCGGCGCGACGGGAAGATCACGCAGCAGCTGGTTTTCGGCGAGGCGGTACAGCGGCGGGCTGTCGGCCGCGGGTGCCGCGTCGGCCGTGGCCAGCAGTTCCGCGAAGCCCGCGTCGGTATAGCCCGCGGCTTTCGCCAGTGCGGCGAGTGGCTCGTGCGGACTGGTCGTCTGCAGGCCGAGTTCCAGCACGGACGGCCCGTCGCCCGGTTTCACCGAGACCTCGACACCCAGCGTGCCTTGCAGCTGGGTGGCCAGGATCGACGTCCAGTGCGCCTCCCCGTAGAGGGTGGTTGAGCCGGTGAAACCCGACTGGACCAGCAGGTTCTTGGCTGCAGCCGGATCGTAGGTGCAGGGACGGCAGGTGCCGGACCGTTCGCCTGCCGAGACGGGAGGCAGCAGCGAGCGCGCCGGATCCACCTGATGAGCCAGCGGCCCGGCTTCCAGCGCGTCCCGGTCGACGGCCATGGCGACCGCGTGCCGCACGGTGGCGTCGGCGAACCGGCCGGTCGCCGGAAACTTCAGGTAGGTCGCTTTCGGCAACGCCCACATCGCGTGGAGCTCGGAACGCATCCCGTCGTGCCGCGAGCCGGGCACTGTCGTCGCCAGGTCGAGTTCGCCCGATTTGGCTTGGTCGTACTGGATTTCCGGATCGAGCACCTTGAGCTTGATCTTGCCGCCGCCCGTCACCTTGACCAGCTCGCCGCCATGATCCCAGCGCGCCGCCAGCTTGAACGGGCCGTTGCCGACCGGGTTCAGCGCGAATCCCGCCCAGTCCTTCGACTTCAGGACGCTTTCGGGCAGCGGGTACAGCGCCTGCGAGGCGAGCACGGCCGGTACCTGGCCGAACGGCCGGTGCAGCACGATCTTGATCGTCGACGGATCCGGCGCCGTGATCTCCTTGGCGGGCAACGTCTCCCGCAGCACGGACGCGCCCGGCCAGCTCCCGTCGGCCAGCCGCACCGCCTCCCAGGTGTCTACATAGGACTTCGCGGTGACCGGGGTGCCGTCGTGGAACGTGCCTGGCCGGAGCTTGACCGTCCAGGTCACCTGATCGTCGCTGGTCACCGACTCGGCGGCGGCCGGGCTGGTCTTGCCGGTCGCCGGGTCGTAGCCGACGAGCGGCGTCCACAACGCGGCCGCGATCATCCGCCCGGCCTGGTCAGGGAGGTCGGCGGGCAGCAGGCTCGCGGGTTCGCCGATGCCCACGGTCAGCACGCCGGGCTCCGGCGGTGTCGCGGTGGAGCAACCGGTCACAACGAGCGCGGTGACGAGCAGGGCGGCGAGTCGCATGGGCTGTTCCTACCAGTTGAGTTCCGACCAACGTCTGTTGTTTCTCGCAAAAGTCCGCCCTAGTCTCGAATTGATCATCCTGGGAGGTTTGTCGTGCGCGCGTTCCGTACGGGTCTGGTCCTGCTCACTACCGCGGTCACGCTGGTCGCCACCGGCTTGCCCGCCGCCGCCTGCGACCGCGACGAAAAGCCGCAAGCCGCGTCCGCACGGGCGAAGGGCGCGCCAGGCGCGGTGAAGAACGTCCAGGCCGTCGGCAATCTCCCCGACGCGGCGGGCGCGATCTCGCTGAACTTCCTCTCGATCGGGCGCCGTGACGTCATGGTCGTCTCCGGAGAGTTCGGCCTGAAGTCCTACGACCTGGCGAATCCCGTCGCGCCCAAGCTGCTCGGCACACTGAGCCTGCCCGGGTTGTGGGAGACCGAGGACACCGAGGTCGACCCCGAGCGCAACCTCGTCTTCCTGTCGCGCGACCCGCGCGCGTTCGGCGGCACCACGCATACCGGCGAATCGGGCATTTACGTCGTCGACGTGTCACGCCCGGAGAAGCCGACGATCCTGAGTTACGTCAAGGTGCCCGCCGGCCACACCACGAGCTGCGTCGACGGCTGCCGGTATCTGTGGACCGGCGGCCCGGCGAAGGCCGACAACATGCCCGCCGACTGGGGCGGCCGTCCGATCTGGGTCACCGATGTGCGCAATCCGCGCAAGCCGGTCGTCCACCCGGATCCCATCGAACTCGCCCGCAACGACGGCAAGACCGACTACGTGCACGACGTCCAGGTCGACGCCGAGGGCATCGCCTGGGTGTCCGGGCGCGGCGGCGTCCGCGGGTACTGGACCACCGGCATGCACCGCGACCCGGTCGCGGGCGGCGTCCGCAAGGCGACCGCGCTGAAGCCGATTCCCTATGCGGGCGGCGGGATCAGCGAGACGGCGGCGCCGTCGAAGTTCATGCACAACAGCCTGCGCCCGGTCGGCCCGCGCAGCCGTTTCGGGCAGTTGCTGTACGCGACCGAGGAGAGCTTCGTCGACGGTTGCGCGGGCGACGGCGTCTTGACGATCTCGTCGCTGGACGGGTCTTACGGCGGCGAGGGCTGGCGCTCGACGCCGGACAAGCCGTTCCGGCTCAAGAGCGTGGGAACGTGGAGTGTCGCGGGGCAGGAGGGGAGTGACCCGACCTCCGCCGACTGCTCGGCGCACTACTTCGACCTGCGCGGCAACGTGCTCGTCCAGTCGTTCTACGAGCAGGGCACGCGGTTCCTCGACGTCAGCGACCCGACGAACCCGACGCAGATCGCGTACTTCCGCCCCGCGGATGCGGCGTCCTGGGCCCCGGCCTTCCACCGCGGCTACGTGTACGTGGCCGACAACGCGCGTGGCGTGGACATCCTCAAGCTCAAGGACTCGTGAGTGTTGCCGGGCGGTTCTATTGGGCGGAAGGGCAAAGGTGTCATGTCGTGGTGGGCGACCTTGGCCTGCTTCAGCCCTGGCCGCGAAAGAGTGACTGTGGAGGGTTTGCGGTGACGGTGGCGGGCGAGTGGTAACTCTGCTCCGTTGGATGCAGCGGAGTTACCACTCGCGGACCCCCTCGTGAAGCGAGGGGGCCGTTGGGTGCGTACTACGC
>NZ_JBHWEB010000228.1:0-6715 GCF_042734395.1 Amycolatopsis sp. NPDC059657
TGTAGGGATCCGGGGGTTCTGTCGGTTGTGACCGCCCTTTTGTCGGTTCGTTTCTGGGAAATGGCGAGTTCGGTTCCCTGTTTGGCGGTGGGGTTGAGTTGCTCCGGGACCGGGGTAGTTGTCGGTTCGTGGTGATGCGGTTGTGCGGGTAGTGGTGCATGGGATTCGGCGCTTTCTTGGGTCATGGTTGTGGTTCCTCAGGTTTCGGCGGGGTCGAGATGGTCGTGTATTTGCTGGCATAGCTGTTCTCCGAGGGGGGTGAGTGGTCCGAGTGGCTGTGGATGCGGGTTGCGTTGGAATAGCGGTCCGTCGCAGTCGCGTTCGAGGATTTTGAGCTGGGCGGTGAGGGTGTTTTGGCGAATTCCGTGGGCGTTGGCCGCCTGGTTGAGGCTGGGATATTCGGTCATAAGCAGGAATCTTTCGAGCCGGTCACGGGCGCGTTGGCCGCGTAGGGCTTTGCGGAGAGGATCGGGAAAGTCGGCTGGGTGTGCGGTGGTGGTTGACGTGGCGAGGCAGCCGCGGCCACCGCTGCGTGGGCGGCGCGGGATTCCTTGTGCTTGCGCGAAAGCGCGGAGCGTGCAAGGACGACACCCGATCTCGGTGGCGATATGGGGAAGGGATCGACCCCATGTGACGTATTGGGTGCGTAGCCAGCTCGGGTCGACGAGAAAGACGCGCTTGGGGTCGTCGACGTGCGGATAGGCGCGATGTCCGAGTCCGTGGTGCTCGGTGGCGGTCATGGGGATGACGGCGCCTGCGCGGTGTGGAAGGTAGGGGGCGTGGTCGATGGGGTGCAGACGTAGGACGTGCCGGAGATGGTGGCTGGAGATTCCGAGTGCCCCGGCAACGGCGTTGGTCGGTTCCCAGTGCTGGTGGGTGGTGTCGGTCCATTGCGCGCGCAGGGCGTCGTGGATCGGGCCGGGATCGGTGTGTTCCGGGTCGGCGCCCGGCCAGTCGGTGACGGTGACCCAGTCATCAGGTGGGCGCCAGCACAAGGGTTCTCCGGTGATGCCGGCGGTGGCGAGGAGTTGCTCGGCGTGGGCGGTGAGCGCTGTGGCGAGAGCGGCGGGCATGCTCGCGCAGAATTCGGCGTAGTCGATTCGCGGCGCGCCTTCCGGGACAAAGTAGGGCTCTGCGGCGGTGGCGAGGTTGCCGCCTGTGAGCAGTTCGTAGAGATAGCTGCGGGCGAGGCCGAGCCGCCGCTGCCGGCCGGTGCGCAGGCCGGTGTCGTGGCAGTACTGATGCCACGTCTGTTTGTCGATCAACTCGGTGTCGGCGACGAGTTGCCGCCGGCGTGGGTAGTTGATCGGGATGGCGTGGTGGTCGAGCGCGAGGCCGAGTTCGGTGAGGATCTGCAAGGCCGCGTCTGCGCGTGGGGTGGCGCCGAGTCGTCGGAGCTGGTGGGCGACCCGGTCGGGGCTGGGCCGGTGGGGCAGCAAGGGGGTGAGTTCGTTGAGTTGCAGCGCGCTGTGGGGCAGCAGCAGCGCGGCGATCATGGCGGAGCGGAACACCGGCCCGTCGAGGTAGTCGTCGTCGGCCAGGCGGATCGCCCAGGTCGGCCAGAGCTGATCAGGCAGCCGGGCGGCTCGTCCCGGCGCGGGATCGAGGGCCTGGCGGGGGCGTGGTGTCGGGGCGGGAAGCGTTGTGGCGTAGCGGATCCGCTCGATGGGTGTCAGCCGCGGGTGGCGGCCTCGTGCGATCCGGGTGATCAGCGTGGGGCTTGCGGCCCGCCATGACGACGGGATCGCGTGGGAACGCGGGCCCCGGAAGCAGCGGGTCACCAAATCGGGCACCTGATCGCGGTGCCGCGAGTGTGAGGTGAACAGCGTGACGGCCTTGATCAGGGCCGCCGCGGTGGGTATTTCGGCGGCGAAGCCGCGTTTGCTGACCGTGCCGTGATGCAGGTGCAGGGCGATGAGCGTCAGGTCGGTCAGGTCGTTTTGTGCCTGTTCCCGCTCCTGGCTGGTGAGGCCAGGGTGTCGCAGTCGGGTCAGTGCCGTGACGATGAGGCGCTGCGCGGCCATCGCGGCACCACCGCTGTCTCCGCGGTGCCGCGGGCCGACCGCGAGCGTGCGGCCGCAGGAGCACAACAGCCGGCTCGGGCCGCTCTCGGCCGGTGCGGCGGGCCGAGCTTGCGGGTGTCCGCAGGCGGGACATCGGGTGGCCAGCGGCGTGTTGTGGGGTAGGCAGTGAAACATCAGCGGGATCGCCCAGCCGGGCTGCCAGCGACCGCCCTCGCCCAGACAGACCGGGCAGAAGCGGCTGGTGGGTTGGGGCGTCCAGACCCGCAGCACGTGCTCGGGCGGGCAGGGCCTGGTGCCGGTGAACATCTCGCTCACCTCGCCGGCGGTCAGCCCGGCCGCGGCGGCGATCAGGGACGCGTGTTCGGGTCCAGGCTGGGTGCCGGCAGGGAGACCGGCGGCATCGGCGAGGTCGGCGCGGGTGACACCGAGACGGATGGCGTAGGTGTGCCACCACAGGCCGAACGGTTCTGCGGGCAACGGGGCAAGAGTGAACGGGAGCCGGGTGGTCATGCCGCTCCTTTCCGCTGCTGTCCTGTTGTGGCGCGACCCGGTCGCGACGACTGGGTTGACAGCAGGCCTGCTTTCAGCGCGGCCTGCAGTTCACCCCGGGCGGTTTCGGCCGCTTCGTCGATGCGCACGCCGTCGAGCAGATCGACCGAGAGGGCCTCGGCACCGGATTTGATGGCCCGGTAGCAGCCGCGGCCGATCAACGACATCAGGGACGCGAAATGGCCACTGGAGCGAGCGAACAGATAGTCCGCGAGGTCCCGGGCCACCATGCCGCGATGCGCCTGGGCGAGTACGAGATCCCGTTCGATGCCCAGCAGCAGTTTCTGCCAGGTGCGGCGCCCGGCACCACTGCGGATCTCGAACGGCTCCAGGGTCAGCACATTCCACCGCCGCGCGGTCTGGGACAACGCCGCGTCGGCTCCGGTGAACCCCTCGTCCAGCAGGCCGCGGGCGCGCAGCCCCACCCCGACGAACAGGAACGTCACGGGGAAAGTGTTGGCCAGCCATTTGAAATGGTTGGCGACTTCGCGGCCGTCACGACGATTGACGTCGAGGAAATGGACGTCATCCACGATGATCAGCCGGGCCTTGCACGCGGCGACGCATTCCGCGGCCCGATGCGCGAGCACCTCTGCGTTGCCCCGATTCACCCCGGGCAGACCGAAGAACCGGCAGAGCATCGCGTTCAGGCTGCGCATGGTCGTGTTGGAGGTCAGCCCGAGATAGACGACCGGGACGCGTTGCCACGCCCCGTCACAGGTGTCGACATGAGGCCCGTAGAGGTCGATCTGGTCACGATGGAAAGCACGGCCGAAAGCCATCGCGGTGGTGGTCTTTCCCAAACCAGGTAAGGCATCCAAAACGGCGGCGGGCTTGACCTTGTCCCCGTCCTGGCGATTGCTGCCGACGATCTCGTCGAGCGCGGCGAACACCGCGTCGACACCGGGTGTCCGGATAGGCCCGAGATTGGCATGCCACAACGCGCGGGCGTGGTTGTGCCGCAACCGCTGTGTGCGCGGCATCGCCGCGAGCTCCTCGATCCCGATCGTGGGCGGGCGGGTGCGGGCCGCGGCCTCGGCCAGGGCGAACCAGCCGTCCTTGGTGCAGGGATTGAAGTCCCGCTCATCCAGATCCGTCATGGTGCTGGGGTGTTCGCGGTTCATCGCAGCACCTCCAACGCCTCGGCGTAGTACTGCTCGTCGGAGATCCCGGCCGTTTCGTCCGCGCCGCCACTGTCGAGTTCGTCCTCGCAGTCGTCGTCCCCGGCGGCGTCGGGCATCGGTTCTGGTGCTTCGAGCGGGTCGGCGGCGGGGTCGGTCACGGCGCGCAAGGCCGGTAGTTGCGCGATGTCCGGCGGGATGCCGGTGGCCGCGGTGAGGCGGGCTTCGCGTTGCGCGCTGGCGCGGATCGCCATGCGCCGTTCGCCGGGGTTGCGGGTGAGCCCGGCATCGAAGCGCCGCAGCAGCCGCGCCAGCGCTGCCCGGTCATCGACGTGGCGGGTCGAGGTCAGTGCCAGCCGCCGTGCGTAGGTCAGCGCTTCGGCCGAGAACGGCACCGCGACGTCGGTGGCGTGTTCCCAGACCAGGGTGTGCCAGCACAGATCGGCCGGGTCCTGGAAGTAGATCCGGGAGACGTCGTCGGTGTCGTAGCGCACCGGCCATTTGCCGCGGTGAACGCCGGTGAACGGGCTGGTGCGATTGCGATACGGGGTCAGCGCGGGCCCGTTGTAGCGCAGCCCGTTCAGCTCGATCCCGTAATGCTGGACCGAACGCCAGGCCACCGGCAGGAAGTCGAACACTATCTCCGGCGTCGCCGGCACCCGCAGCCGCCCGGCGCGGGCCACGCCGTGGGCGAACATCTCCGCCGGGGAGAACACCAGACCCGGCACCTGCGGATCGGCCAGCCCGCTGTGCGGGCGGTGATGATAGATCTCGCCGATCCACTCACGGATCACCGATTCCAGCTCATCAACGAAAAAGTAGGTGCAGCCTTCCGGGTCCTTCCCGCGACTGTGGACATCCGGGCCCTTGTAACCGGGCAACGCTTCCAGTAGTTGTTCCCGCAACGTCCGGAAAAACCGTTCGACGGCGGCCTTGTCCGTGGGCGTGAGCGGGCGTGCCGGCTGAACCGAGATACCCAGCCGCTGACACACCCCCAGCAGATGCCGCGACAGATAGATCTTGCCGTGATCGACCACGATCGTCTCCGCCGCCACCCCGGCAAGCCCTGTCGTGTCCGCCCGTTCGCCGGTGTCCGGCTCGGCCACCACGAGAAGATCGGGCAGACCGGCATAGGGCAGCAGCCCGCTGGAGGTCCGGTGCCGCGAGTCCGGGCGCAGCGCCTCGAACAACACCAGCGCCGCGTCCACCGACTTGGTCGACACCGGCGAAAGCCGCAACCCGGTGATCGACCGCGAGTACAGATCCATCGCGATCGTGAGCTCCACCCGCACCCACCGCAGCGTCAGCGGCTCCATCGCGAACACGTCCAGCGGCGTGGAATCCAGCAGCAGATACTCCCCAGGCCGCGTCGGACGCAGCCGCCCATAAACACCGTGGGGCCGCGCGGCGATCGAGCGTTTCCCCTTCGTGCTCCCGGTAAACGCGTTCGTGCCACGAGACAGCTCCGCCAGCACCGCCCGCGCGCGCCGCCGCCCCGGCTCCTCGACCACGCCCTCGCCGTACTCGGCGGCCAGCCTCGCCGACACCCGCTCCAGTACCAGCCTCTGCGTCGGCCGCGCGGCGTCGGTGTGCTCGGCCAGCACCGTCGTGCACATCGCCAGCCACCGCCGGTCGACCCCGCCCAGCGGATCCGCCATCCGCGTGCCGCGATGATCGACCAACCCCAGCAGCCCGGTCTCGCGAAACGCCGCAACCCACCGCTCCAGCGTCCGCATCGTCACACCCAGCTCGGCGGCCTTCACCGCATACCGGTCCCGCAACGGCAGACGCGGGTCATAACCAGGCCGCGGCTCGTCGTGGCCCGGATCGCTCACCGCGCCACCGCGATAGCCGGTCAGCAACTCCTGCACATGTCCCAGCCGCTCGCTCAACTGCTTCCGCTGAGCGGAGGTGAGATCGTCCAGTATCGCCCCCGAGCACTGCGCCGCGGTGGTGTCGGCTCCCGCCAGCGCCACCGTGGGATCGGCCAGCAACGTGGCCGTGTGCGCGAGCACCGTCTGCCCGGCGCTGCCGCGTAACCGCAGCCGATCGGCCTCCAGACCGACCACGGTGAACCAATCGCCATCCCAGGACAATCGCGTGCCCACCGAGACCAGCACCGTGTTCGCCGCCGCCCCGCTCACGCGACACGCTCCAGCACCGTCGCCGCCGACAGCGGCACCTCAAGCTCAACCCGGAACCAGCCACGCCACACCAAATGCAGCGCCGCGGCCCGGACATCGGCGCCGCGGTCCGGCCACCCCGCCTCCAACTCACCGAGAAACGCGCTCGTGGTGACCTGCCGCTCCAGCGACGCCACCATCGCGGCATCAACACGATCAGGATGCCGGTAGCCCGCGAGGAAACGAACATTCGCCAACGCTGTCGGCGAAACCCCGGTCCATACCTCGTGCCGCCAGCCACGACTGGTGAACACCTCTCCCGCCCACGCCAACGCCCCAGCGACTTTCGGCCTGGCCAGCTGCTCGGCGGGTTTGACATTGACGACCGTCACTGCGCCCTCCGGGTCGAGCAGCAGGAAATCCGGGACATGCCTCCTGCGTTCTCCACCAGACTCAGCGGTAACGCAAAAAGGCTGCGCAGCAATCGCGACCACCCGCGGATCGAAATCAGCCAGCAGCAAACGCGCCAGCTCCAGCCGGCTCTCATACACGACGTGCGCGCCAGTGGTAGCCGACCAATACCAGCCCGAATAGTGAGCCTGGCCCTGCCGCCAACGAAAAACACGCCACGGAGACCCCGCTGCCAACGCCTTCGCCTGCACGACTTCAAGATCCACCGTGGACACCTCACCTGAAGAACCCTTATACGACAACGAATTTCCAGTAGCCATCTCAAGCCCTTTCCATCGCGACATCCGCATCCAGGGACAATCGCAACGTACGAGCCCGAAAAGATCACCTCCATGTGCCATGCCGGACAACCGACAACTTTCACGGCCAACCGACATCTCGCCGACAACAACACCGGTCACACCGACAACTTCAGCGGATCCCTACA
>NZ_JBHWEB010000229.1:0-6635 GCF_042734395.1 Amycolatopsis sp. NPDC059657
CTAGGTTATTTCTATATTAGTCGCCACAAATATTTTGGGGGTAATTGGGTGTTGTTTCGCGGAAAACTCACCAGACCCGAGAAACACGACCTAGCGGGAGTTGCGCTTGCGACGGCGCTGCTGGTCGAACCAGACCGCGGCGATGAGGACCGCGC
This sequence comes from Amycolatopsis sp. NPDC059657, assembly GCF_042734395.1. Classification (NCBI taxonomy): domain Bacteria; kingdom Bacillati; phylum Actinomycetota; class Actinomycetes; order Pseudonocardiales; family Pseudonocardiaceae; genus Amycolatopsis; species Amycolatopsis sp. NPDC059657. The sequence continues at coordinate 156 of NZ_JBHWEB010000229.1, forward strand.
CGACCGCGATCATCTGCCAGAAGTCCTGGACGTGGGTGATGTTGAAGCCCTTCTTCAGCACCGCCGGGATGAACACGCCGATCACCGTGCCCAGCACCGAGCCGATGCCGCCGAAGAGGGACGTGCCGCCCATGACCGTCGCCGCGATGGCGTTCAGGTTGTCGGTGGTGTGCGCCGAAATCGTGGTCGACGCGTAGTACGCCAGCGACATGAAACCGGCGATGCCTGCCAGGAATCCGGTCAGTACATAGATCTTCAGCAGGTGCGCGGTGACGCCGATGCCGACCCGACGGGCCGCTTCGGCGTTGGAGCCGACCGCGTAGGTGTAGCGGCCGAACTTGGTGGTGTGCAACAGCCACGCGCCGATCACCGTGATGACCACGGCCACCAGCACCAGGTTCGGCACCCCGCCGAAGGACGTGCCGTAGCCGAGCGTCTTGTTGAGCTCGGTCGGCACGCTGCGCACGTCGGACCCGTTGTTCAGCAGGTACGCCGCGCCGAGCGCGCCGCCCATGGTGCCGAGCGTGACGATCAGCGGCGGGATCTTGGCCACCGCGATCAGGAAACCGTTGAGCAGACCCCACGCCGTTCCCGCGACGACCGCGGCCGCGAGACCGGCGAAGATGATGCCCCAGCCGGCTTTGGTGGCGTCGCCGTCCGGGCTCAGCCCTTCCATGGTCTTACCAGCGACCATGCCAGCGAAGATCAGGACCGAGCCGACCGACAGGTCGATGCCGCTGGTGATGATCACGAACGTCATGCCGACCGAGAGCACCAGCAGCACCGAGGTCTCGATGAGCAGTGTCTGAAAGGTGAACAGCGTCGCGAACTCGTTCGGTGCGATCGCGGTGAACACCACGATCAGCGCGATGAGCACGAGCGCGATCCAGAACGTGTTGGCAGCGGCCAGCCTCGTCCACATCGGACGCTTCTCGAAGCCGTCGACAGTGGACTGGATGGCGGGCTTTTCCTTGGTGGCCACGGTCACGCCGCCTCCTCTTGCACGAGCGCGCCGGTCATCGCGGCGACGAGATCTTCGAGCTTGGTGTCTTCGGCCTTGAAACGGGCGACGCGCTGGCCGAGGCGCAGCACCTCGATCCGGTCGGCGACGCTGAGCACCTCCGGCATGTTGTGGCTGATCAGCACGACCGCGATGCCGCGGTCACGCACCTTCTTGATGACGTCGAGCACGCGCTCGGTCTGCACCACGCCCAGCGCCGCGGTCGGCTCGTCCATGAACACGACCTTCGACGCCCACACCACCGAGCGCGCGACGGCGACGCTCTGGCGCTGGCCGCCGGACAGTGCGCCGATCGGCACGTCGGTGCTCTGCAAGGTCACGCCGAGCTGCTTGAACTCCTCGATCGCCTGACGGCGCATCTCGGCCTTGTCCAGCATGCCCAGCTTGCCGAGGATGCCCTTGCGGTGGATTTCCCTGCCCAGGAACAGGTTCGCGGCCGGGTCCAGTTCCAGTGCGACAGCCAGGTCCTGGTACACGGTCTCGATACCGAGTTCGCGGGCGGTGGTCGGCGAGTCGAGGCGGATCTTCTCGCCGTCGAGCACGATGTCGCCCTCGTCGGGCTGTTCCGCGCCGGACAGGCATTTGACCAAAGTGGACTTGCCTGCGCCGTTGTCACCGATCAGTGCGGTGACCTCGCCTGCGCGTGCCTGGAACGAGGCTCCGCGCAGTGCTTCCACGGAACCGTAGTGCTTCACCAGATTGCGTGCGTCGAGCAGAATCTCGGCGCTCATGACTTGATCCTTTTCTCGGGTGCGGCCGGACGGCAGCGGATCACCGTCACGTCTCCTTCCACAGTGGACTCACCGGCGTCGCACGGAACGACGTAGGTGTCGCCCTTGGCGAGCGCGTACTCGCCGCCGTGCTCGGTGCGGAGCGTGCCCGCACCGTCCATCACGACCAGTACCGCGAAGCTCGGGTCCAATGACAACGTTGTCGCGTTATGAGAAGAAGGCCGGAGCTGGTCCGCGCGGAAGAATTCGTCGCTGCCGGCGGCTAGCAGGTCCACAGTGGACGAGCTGTCGTCGGCGGTGTGCTTGATGATGCTCGTGAGCCGGTCGGCGTCCCAGCCGGACGTGTCGAGCGTTTCGATCGCCGTCTCGAAGCCCAGTCCCAGGTGGCCCTTTTCGGGGCTGGCCAGGAAATCGCGCCATTCGAGGGTGAGCGAGAAGTCGGTCGGCTGCTGCAGCTCGACGACGAACACGCCCTCGCCGATCGCATGCGGCAGCCCGGCCGGGATGTAGACGGTGTCGCCCGCCTGCACGGGGATGCTGTTCAGCGCGTCCAACATGGTCGGCGCGTCCTGCGTGCGCGCCCAGTCGTTGACGGTCGCCTTGCTGACCGTCTCCTTGAAACCGGGGTAGACGCGTGGGTCGTCGCCGTAGGTGCCGACGATGATCCAGGCCTCGGTCTTGCCGAAGTGCGAGTCGAAGTGCTGCCGCGCGAACGAGTCGGACGGGTGGAAGTGCACGGGCAGGCGCTGGCCCGCGTCGAGCAGCTTCACCAGCAAACCGGTCGACACGCCCAGCGCGTCGATGTGCTTCTGGCCGAGCCAGGCGACCGGGTTGGCGACGATGGCGTCACGCAGCCATTCGCCGTCGGGAAGCTTCGTCAGGCCGTTGGTCTCTTGGCCGAACATCGTGGTGGCCGAGCCGACCCAGTCCTCCGGGCCGAACTTCTCCGACTTCGAAGCGCCGCGCAACGCCGCGATGGCGTCACCGCCTCGGTAGAACTGCGGCGGCTGGTTCGCCGGGAGCCGGATGGGCTCGAGGTGCGCGTTCACGGGGCGACCTCGCCGGAACCACGGGCTACGAGATGCACGGGCAGGACTACCTTTCTCGGGGTTGACTGATCTCCTTGGACCCGCGCGAACAGCAGTTCAGCCGCCGCGTGGCCGAGTGCGCTCACGTCGTGCGCGACCACCGTGACCGGCGGGTCGAGCAGATCGGCGAGCTCGAAGTCGTCGAAGCTGACCATGGCGGGCCGCTTCTCCGCGTGCGCGAGCGCGCGCAGCAGATGGACGGCGACCCGGTTGTTGCCCGCGATCACCGCGGTGGCCGCGTCGGGCCCGGTGAGCAGCAGCTGGACCGCGTCGGACACGCTCTCGGCGGTCGGCGTGCGCATGACCACCAGCCGCTCGTCGAACGCGATCCCGGCGCGGGCGCAGCCTTCGCGGAATCCGCGCAGGCGCTCGCCCGCGGTGTAGATGTCCGGGCTGTCCGCGAGGAACGCGATGCGCCGGTGACCATGCCTGACCAGGTGCGTCACCGCTTCGACCGTGCCGCCGATGTTGTCGACCAGCACGGTGTCGGCGACGATGTCGCCTGCCGGGCGGTCGATGAACACCACCGGGGTGCCCGCGCGCATCTCCGGCACGAGATAGCCGTGCTGCATGCCTGCCGGGACGACCAGGATGCCGTCGACGCGGCGCGCGCAGAACTCCAGCGCCAGCTCGCGTTCGCGGTCGGAGTTCTCCTCGGACGAGCCGGTGAGCACCTGCCGCCCGAAGGAGGTGGCGATCTTCTCGACGGCTCTGTTCAGCTCGGAGTAGAACGGGTTGCCGACGTCCTCGACGATCAGGCCGATGGTGCCCGTGGTCGAGCCGCGGCGCAGGTTGCGGGCGCCGAGGTTGCGGCGGAAGCCGAGCTGCTCGATGGCGGCCATCACGCGCTCGGCGGTGTCGGGGTGGACGGCGGGCTCGTCATTGACGACCCGGCTGACGGTCTTGATGCTGACACCGGCCAGCCTGGCGACGTCACTCATGGTGGCTCGCCGGCTCGCGGTCTTGGGGGCAGCGCCCTGGCCGCCCGACGACAACGTTGTCATAGTGGCTGGGATTGGACACCAGATGTCGCATTCCTGTCAATCCCCGGGCCCCGTTTACCTCCGAATCGCGAGGTCAAAGTGTTACTGCGGATGGCGGATCCCGGTGTCCGGAACAAGACAGGCTCTCACTCACTCCTTGACTGTTCGGTGATCGATTGCCGAAGGTAGCCGCGAATGGGGAGCTGTCCGACAAGGTTGTCATCGGCTGTCTGGAGACGGGAAATGCGGAGCAGGGGTTTGGCCGGGGCGCTGGCGCTCTCGGTGGTCGCGGCGGGATTGTCGCCGGTCGCCGCGCAGGCGCGGCCTGGTGACGCGCTGGAAGCGGTCAACACGTTCATCGGGACCAAGGACGACGGGAACACCTTCCCCGGCGCTTCGGCGCCGTTCGGGATGACCCAGGTGTCGCCGATCGGAAGTCACTACGCGGGCTGGCGGTACGACGACCCGGCGATTCGCGGGTTCGGGCATTTCTTCCTGTCCGGCGCCGGCTGCTGGGAGCAGGGCGGGCTGGTGTCCACCATGCCCGCCACGGGCCCGTTGCCGCAGGTCTTCGACCACAAGCAGTACGCGTCGGCGTACACGCACGACGGTGAGGTCGGGAAACCCGGGTACTACAAGGTCAAGCTGACCGGGTACGGCGGCATCGACGTCGAGGCGACCGCGTCGACCCGTACCGGCGTCGAGCGGTACACATTCGCGAAGCCGGGTGACGCGCACGTGTTCGTCAACGTCGGCCAGGCCAACGACAAGGAGCCGGTGACGGCGTCCTCGATCCGCGTGGTCGACTCGCGCACGGTCGAAGGAACCGTTGAGTCGCAGGCGTTCTGCGGCGGCAAGCCGTACACGACGTTCTTCCGGACGACGTTCGACAAGCCGTTCAAGTCGTTCGGCACGTGGTCGCCCGCCGGCAACGCGCCCGGCTCGAAAGAGTCCGCAGGCGGCGCCGGTCTGCGTGGCGCCTGGCTGGACTTCGACGGCGCGCAGGTGACCGCGTCGACCGCCCTGTCCCATGTGGACGCTGAGGGTGCGCGCAAGAACCTTGAAGTGAAACCGTTCGACCGCGCGCGCGAGGACGCGCAGCGTGTGTGGCGGCGCGAGCTGTCCTCTGTGGACATCGCGGGTGGCGCCAACGACGACCGGACGGTGTTCTACACCTCGCTCTACCACGCGCTGCTGCAACCGTTGACCGGCAACGACGTCGACGGCCGGTACCGCGGTTTCGACAACAAGATCCACCGCGCGGTCGGCTGGACCTACTACGAGTTCTTCTCGCTGTGGGACACCTATCGCACGCAGAACCAGCTGCTCGCGCTGCTGCGGCCGTCGCGGGCGAAGGACATCGCGAAGACCGTGCTGGCCATTCACGACCAAGGCGGCTGGCTGCCTCGGTGGGCCTACGCCAACCAGGAGACGAACACCATGACGGGCGATCCTGTCGTCCCGTTCCTGGTCGACCTGTGGCGGTTCGGCGCGCTGAACGGCTCGGAACTGCAGGCGTACCAAGCACTTCTGCAGAACTCGCGCGAGGTGCCGCCCGCGGCTTCGCCGTTCCAGGGCCGCTCCGGCAACCCGTCGTACCAGAAGGACGGGTTCGTCCAGTACGACCCGAACTTCCCGAAGAAGGGCCAGGACACCGACCCGAACCACGGCGCGTCGGCGACACTGGAGTACGCGCTCGGCGACTGCTCGCTCTCGATCATGGCCGCCGCGCTGGGCAAGCAGGACGACGCGAAAGCGTTGGCGGAGAAGGCACGCACGTACCGCACGCTGTGGGACTCGTCGCTGACCGACCGCGGCTTCTCCGGCTTCTTCCGGCCGAAGGTCCTCGGCGGCGCCTGGTTCACCCCTGCCGACAAGCCGTTCAACCCGCAGAGCCAGGACGGCTTCCACGAGGGCACCTCGTGGCAGTACCAGTGGCTGGTGCAGCAGGACATCCCAGGCCTGACACAGCGCATGGGCGGGTCCGAGGCGGTCGGCAAGCGGCTGGACGACTTCTTCGCGTATGCCGACCTGGTCAAGGACCCGGCGACGACCGTGCGCAAGGAATGGGTCGTCGGCCCGTACAACTACTACAACCAGTTCCGCTACAACCCGAACAACGAGCCGGACCTGCACTCGCCGTGGATGTACGCGCTCACCGGGCAGCCCGGCAAGACCTCGGCGGTCGTCAGGGCGGCGCACACCCTGTTCACCAACGCGCCGAACGGCGTGACCGGCAACGACGACCTCGGCACGATGTCGGCCTGGTACGTGTTCAGCGCGCTGGGTCTCTACCCGGCGGTGCCCGGCACGGGGCAGTTCGTCCTGAACGCCCCGCGCTTCTCGAAGTCGGTGCTGCATCTGGAAAACGGGCGTGACGTGACGCTGCGGGCTTCGGGCGCGGACGCGTCGAAGCTCCAGTACATCTCGGGGCTGAGCGTGGCCGGGCGGGCCTCGGACCGCGTCTACGTCGGCCTCGAACACCTGACCCGAGGCGCCACGCTGGACTTCAAGCTCTCGGCGAGCCCGGCTTCTTGGGCGACTGCGCCGGGCTCGGCCCCGGCCTCCCCCTGCGCCGGGTAGCTCTGACTACCCCCAATGCGGCATTCGTCAGGTTTCAGCCTCCCAATGTGGCGTTCGTCAGCTCAGAGCTGACG
>NZ_JBHWEB010000230.1:0-6508 GCF_042734395.1 Amycolatopsis sp. NPDC059657
CTACCGGAGACCTCACCTGCTTAGGCCATCGACACGCCCGACAGCGCCAACTCCCAGCTCAACTTGCACGAGACGACTTCGATACAGGCCCTAGGCTGCTCAGCAGGAAATAGCGAGGCGGGGCCCTGGCGCCCCCGTACCTCGACCCGAACTCCATGAGCCCGATCAGTCCAGTGCGGTTCCCGGCAGAGGCCGGACCCCACTGGCAGCCCGGCGAATTAAGACGGTCCGGGAAGTGCCAGGCGTGTCCGCCATTAGAGGATGGGGAGGGCTATGGACGAGCTGTCCGTGGTGCGTTTCGTCGCCGGGATGCTCATGATTTGCGGCATCGTGGCGTGCGGAGTGATGCTCGCTCTGAGAGCAGGCCCAGTCTGCCGGCGCCTGCCAGGGCGGACATGGACAGCGGCCATGGCCGCCGCGTTCGTGGCGTACGTGGCGTACGTGCTGTCGCACTTCGGAGGCGTCAGCGCGTTCAGCGTTCTCCTCGCCAGTGGATCAGTTCTCGTCGTGGTGGCCTGCGCGACGAGGCCGCAGGTACGCGTCCGGCGCGTTATCGACCCGCGCCTGCGCAGAGCAGACACCAGAAAGACGAGTCATGAACATCGCCGTTGGGCGACGTTCCCCCAGGCGCGGGCGACTTCTCCGGTGGGCGGCTTGCTGATTCACATCTGCTCCGGGGCCTGGATCTGTGTTCCCAGGCCCCGGACAGCGCACGCTCAGCCGACGACTGTACCGCGGATGGTTGGTCAATGGAACCGAGTAGGTCAGCACCGCGGTTGTACGGCGCTGTCGATCGCTAGGGCTGCTCGATCCGGCGGGACATCTGCTCCGCAACTTCGCCGATCGCGATGCGGATCTGCTCACCGGACTCCATGTCGCGAACGGTGACCTCGCCCTCGCTCTGCTCCTGAGGGCCGTAGAGCACCACCCACCGGGCATGTTGTTCGTTCGCCCACTTGAGCTGCTTGGCCAGCTTTCCCGAGCTACCGAGGTAGATTCCGGTGCGCAGACCACGGCGGCGAAGCTGACTCGCCAGACGCATGATCTCGTCCTGAGCGCCGAGCACGGTCAGTGCCACGTCGAGCCCACGGTGCTGCTGGTGCCCCGATTCCTGGATCGCCAGGATGCGTTCAACACCAATCGAGCCACCGCACGCGGGCATGTCGGGTCCGCCGAGCTGGGCAACCAGGCCGTCGTACCGCCCGCCGGAGGCGATGGAGCCGGGATAGCCTGGGGCTTCGACTTCGAAGATCGCGCCGGTGTAGTAGTCCAGGCCCCGCACCATGCGGGGGTTGAACCGCGCCCGGCCAGCCGGCAAATCGTCGGCCATCCTCAGCAGATCATCAACTTGAGCGATCCCCGCCTTGCCCTGTTCCGTGGTGTCGAGGCGCGCGCGAACACGATCGGTGTCGGCGGCGAGCACATCCGCTACGAGCGATTCGGCGATCGCACTGCTCACGCCGCGGTCGGCAAGCTCAGCGGCGACGGCATCCGGTGAGGCCTTGTCCAGTTTGTCCAGTGTGCCGAGAACACGGCCGCCGTGGTCAGCCGGGATCTCGTATGCCTCCAGCAGGCCGTAGAGGGCTTGCCGTGAGTTGAGCTGGAACTGGAAGTCCTCGATGCCGAGCGCTTCCAGGCCCTCGTTGATCGCGAACAGGATCTCCGCGTCCGCCAGGATCGAGGAGGCGCCGGCGGTGTCGATGTCGCACTGCACAAACTCGCGGAAACGGCCGCGAGCGGGCCGGTCGGCGCGCCAGACCGGGCCGATCGTGTACCGCTTGTACGGGGTAGGCAGCTTGCCGCCGTGGGTGCCGATGACGCGGACGAACGGCACGGTGTGGTCATAGCGCAGGGCCAGGTCCGCTTCACCGGAGGCCTCGTGCACGCCGCGCTTGAGGATCTTGAAGATCAGCGCCGCGGCTTCGTCGCCGAGCTTGCCGGCGAAGGTCTCCAGCCGCTCGAAGGCCGGTGTCTCCAGCGGGTCGAATCCGTAATGCTCGAAGACCTGGGCCAGCCGGTCGAACGCGGCCTTGCGGCGGCGTACCTCGTCCGCGAACAAGTCGCGGGTGCCGGAGGGTGCCTCGGCGGCCTTAGCCATGAGTAATCGTCCTTCATCGTTCGGTAACAGCCGTGGACGGCTTGTGCCTCATTCTCGCTGACCAGCAGCGTCGCCCTCCACGCGGGCCATCCGGCTTTCGAATGGGCATCCCGGCTGGTCAGCGCACGCCACAGGACGCGAAGAAGGAACCGCCCCGACTATGCGCAACCAGAGCCTCGTCCGGTCCAGGCGTGGCTAGAAGTCAGGTCGGACGACTCCACGGCCGAATAGAGGAGTTGAGCCATCGGCCGCCGAGGCCGTGGCACTGCTCCGATTTGGGACTACCGCCGAACATTCGCAGGGAGGGGCGGCCGAAAACCAAGCATCACCATGCCGCCACTTAGCATCAGAGTGCTTCCAATGCCACCCGAAATTCGGGTAGCGTAACCGGATTTTGTGCTGAACGGGAGCTTAAACCCGCTTTAGGCTGAACCCGTCGCGACTTCAAACGAGCGGCCCGGCGAGACCCGCCCGGGCGCTCACCCCGGCCTTGAGCGCTCAAGGCCACACGATGAGCACCAAAATTTGGAGTCCACGATGCCGCAGAAGCGGACTCGACGCATCCGGCGCGCCCGCTCCCAGGAGGCGAGGGCGAGGAACTGGGTAGTGACTGCTACCCCGATGGCTGAACTGGATCGAGTGCGAATTCACCGCGGTCCGCTACTTCACCCTCGACGGCAGCGACTATCCCAGCCACGCAGCTCAGGAATCCGCCATCGCAGGTTACCTCCGCTGGCGCAACCGCCACTACCACCCGAAGCGTCACTTCGCGGTCAACTCCAAGACCCGTCGCCCGGATTACCTACCCAACGTTGCTTGATGAGGCGCTAGAACACGTCCACGGAGTGAAACTCGGACGAGGGCCTAGTACGGCAGCAGCACTTCCAGTTGGTCATGAGGCGGCTGCCCTCATGACCAGCGGGCTCCCGCCATACGCCCTCACCAGCCAAGATCACCCAAGTGCGGCTGCCGTACTTGGACGGGATGAGCGGGCTTATGTGACCTTGCCGAACATGTTCTCCACTCGCCGGCGGCGTGCGCGAAACAGGGAAACTGTTCCACACCGTGCGGAACACCTTTGACTTTGAGGTATTTGTGACGTTTTGTGGCATGGGAACACGAAAGTTGAAAGTTCTTCATCAAGTCCTACAAGGATTGAGGTGCGCGAGATGCGTGCGTATATCTCGGCGCGTTTGGCTGTAGCGGCAACCGTCGCGGCGGTGGCGGCGACAGTGCCGGTCGTGACGGCGGTACCCGCCTCGGCGGCGACCGAGCACTTCGTCCGGTTCAGCAACAAGAGCCTCGACGTCTACCGATGGTGCGTCCGGGCACTCGACGCCCAGAGCAACGTACTGAAGGGCGACTGCGACAAGGTCGGTCTCCGCCAGAAGTCGACATTTTATGTGCCCACGAACGCGACCAAGATCATGTACGAATACGTCGACAACACCGTGGGCGGCGGTAAAGGCGGCCCGTACACGGTGGACAACAACAAGAACTGGTGCTTTCGCGTGTCCTTTAGTGGCTCTTTCCACGAGGCCACGGAACAACCCTGCACGTTGAAGTGAAATCGGGGCCGCACCGACTGCCCAACCTTTAGCAGACACGCCTTAAGGACTTTTGACCAGGATCTAGTGCCTCATCAAGAAACGTTGACGTTGTCATCGCGTCGCGTGGACATCCGGGCCGATGATCGCGAGGCTGGCTGTGGAGGTGAGGCTGGTGGCACGTCAACCGGAGGTGGTCGCTGGAACCCGAGGAAGCCCAGCGGCTGGTGAAGATCACAAGATCGGCGAAGGACCGGGTACGGCTGAGGCGATCTGGGATTGTCCTGGCCTCGGTGCAAGGCCGGTCCGCGCGGGAGATCGCCGCGATGTACGCCGCGACCGAAGGCTATGTGCGCGAGGTGATCCACGCGTTCAACGAGTCCGGCTTCGCGGCCTTGTCCCCAAAATGGAGGGACGGCCGACCAGCTAAGTTCCGATCGGCCGCCCGTGATCAGATCTGCCGCATCGCCGCCTGCACACCCGCCGAGCTGGGGTTGCCGTTCACGACCTGGAGCCTGGCCAAGCTCGTCAACTACCTCGCCGAACACGCCTGGATCAAAGCCAGCACCGAAACCGTCCGGCAGATCCTGCGCAAGGCAGGCGTACCCTGGCAGGCGACGAAGACCTGGAAAGCCAGCAAGGACCCCGACTTCGTGGCCAAGAAGGCCCGCATCCTCGACCTCTACGGTCACCCGCCCGCTGACGGGCGAGTGATCTGTGTCGACGAGTTCGGGCCACTGAACCTGCAACCCCGACCAGGCCGCGGCTGGTTCCCCCGCGGCCGACCAGCGAGGCAGCGCGCGACCTACACCCGCACCGGCGGGGGCCGGCACATGTTCGCCGCCCTCGACCTCGCATCCGGGCAGATATTCTACCGGTTCCGCGACCGCAAGCGCTGGCAGGAGTTCCTCGACTTCTGCAAGCAACTCCGCCGCCGCTTCCCCAGCGAGAAGCTCTACCTGGTCTGCGACAACTACGGACCACACGGCAAAGCCGAGGTCAGGAACTGGTGCGCTGATCACGACATTGAGCTGGTCTACACGCCCACCAACGCGTCCTGGCTGAACTGGATCGAGTGCGAATTCACCGCGGTCCGCTACTTCACCCTCGACGGCAGCGACTATCCCAGCCACGCAGCTCAGGAATCCGCCATCGCAGGTTACCTCCGCTGGCGCAACCGCCACTACCACCCGAAGCGTCACTTCGCGGTCAACTCCAAGATCCGTCGCCCGGATTACCTACCCAACGTTGCTTGATGAGGCACTAGGAACACGGCCAGCAACAGCTCAATCACGACAACCACTTCCGAGCAGGTAGTCACATTCCGGCGAGTCGGCCGGACGGCCCACAGCGTACCGCCCCATGCCCATGCCCCAGCGCTGGTCGGCGCCGTCGCAGTACAGCCCGTATCGGACTCCGAAGTCGTCTTGCCACACGCGGCCCAACTTCGTCCAGGGCGTGGTCGAGCCTCTAGTCACGGTCTAACATTCGTGCAGCAATCGTTGCGTCAGTACTGATCCACGGACCGCTGCGCGCACATACGACCGGTTCGTTCTCTCCCAGGCGCTTGGCTGCTGCTGCGTGTTCGAGGATGCGTAACCCGTGATGGCGCTCTTTCGCGTTCGCTCGTTCTCCGTAAACACGCATGTGGGCAAGTACGTCGCGATCCAGCGGGCGAGCGGTTGTGCAGGCCCACCATCGTCCCGCTCGAACCCAGTCCTGTTCTTGCGGCACCGCTGACGTCGGATCGGGGCCTGGCGGTGGTCCGTGCAGTTCGTGGAGCAGGGCTTGGCACATGGCGTTGACCCAGCGTTTGCGTAGTTCTGGTGTCGTCGCTTCTTCTTGTGCGGCGCTGACCACGTCAGCGAGTGCGACAATACCTCGGTCCGGAATGGTGATGCTGCTGATCGCCGGCGGGTGCATTTTCGGTAGCCAGTCCAGGACATCGAGCGCGGCGAGGCCGCTGGCGTGGACGCGAAGCGGTTGAGTGCCGGTGGCGGGCAAGGCGGTGATGGTGACGATGTAGGTCATGGTGTTGTCCTTCCATCTTCTGGCTGTGCATCAGCGTCCGCAGAAGCGGAGGAGCTGGCTGCGCTCGCACCGGCGGTAGCGACGGTGCTGCTCGGTTCGGTTTGTTCTTGCTTGGCACGCCATTCCAGCGTGTAGCGGTCGGTTTTTGTTGGGGTTGGGGCGTTTCGGTGTTGTTGGGTGAGGCAGTGGGTATGTGTCCATTCGGTGGCCATGCGGACGGCGAACGCGGGGCGGTAACGGTCGTGCCAGTGCTGTGCGTCGCGAGCAGTAGCTTTGGGACCCAGGTGGGCGGCACGCCAGGTGTAGGTGAGGGTCGCGACCTCGGCGACGAGGCCGGGGTGTTCAAGCCAGCAGTCCGGGATCGCGTTCGCGCGAGTACCCGGATAGCCGACGTAAGTGCTGTTGTAGTACTCGACAAAGTGCACGAGGGTGAACAGCGGACTCTCTGGACTGTCCGGGTCGTCTTCGGCGGCCGCAGGCGGTTCGAAGGGCAACCACGGCGGCAGAGTGGCGGCGGTGTCCTCTGCGCGACTTTCGAGCTCCTTGACCTTGTCGGCGAGCCACTTCAGTTTCGCGTTGAGGGCTTTGACCTGATTCCACGTGGCCGCGGTCATCGCGTCGAGCTGGGCGCGCGAACGCCCGCTGGCCACTGGGGCTGGAGTGTTCCCGGAGTCCTGCTCGTCCTGCTGCGCGGCCGGTTCAGGCGGAAGCGGAATCTCGTCGTCGGTCACGGCTGACCTAGGGCCTGTATCGAAGTCGGTTAGAGCCATTCGTTGATTGCGGCGATGTGCACGGTGGCCTCGTAGCGGACGGCGAGCTTGTCGTAGCGGGT
>NZ_JBHWEB010000231.1:0-6271 GCF_042734395.1 Amycolatopsis sp. NPDC059657
GCAGCAAGCTCGTCATACGACGGACGCTCACTCCCGGTCACGCGGTGATCATCGCAGAACGACGACCACCACGCGACAGAGACCTGACTAGTTACGCGCTGGCTACGCCGCCCGCTGTCACGGTGACTCCCACCCCGTCGGCGGCCGCGCTCGCCGTCCGCGCGCTCGTCAAGGCCGAGCCGGGTTCCGAACTCGCGCGCCTGCTGGACATCCGCGTTCCCGAGCTTGTGTCCTATCAGGACGGTCGTTACGCACGCCGCTACGCCGAATTCGTCGAGCGGGTGCGCCTGCTGGAAGGCGATTCGACCGCCGTCACCGAGGCGGTGGCCCGCAACCTGCACAAGCTGATGGCTTACAAGGACGAGTACGAGGTCGCTCGTCTCGCGCTCGACCCCGCCGTGCTCGCCGGGATCGAAGCCGAGTTCGGCACGGGCAGCCGCTACGCCTACCGCCTGCACCCGCCTGTCCTGCGCGCGCTCGGGATGAAGCGCAAGATCGCGCTGTCACAGCGCTTCCGTCCCGTGTTCGTCGCTCTGCGCGCCGCGCGGAAACTCCGTGGCACCCGGCTGGACCTTTTCGGCCTCGCCAAGGTCAGGAAGGTCGAGCGCGAGCTGATCGACGACTACCGGGAGACGATCCTTGCCGCTTTCGACACGGTGGACCGGGCCAGCCTGCTGGCGCTGGCCGAGCTGCCGAACCTGGTCCGCGGCTACGAGGACATCAAGCTGGCCAATGTGGAGGCTTACCGCCGGGAGCAGGCGGCGCTGCGGAGTCGTAAACCAGCTGGAACCCTGTCCCGGACAGGCCGGCCTTCGTGACGGCTCGCACGGTGTCTTCGTCGAAGTAGATCGAATCCGTGGGTAGCTGCGGTAACGCGAAGACACCGTGCGCCAGGTCGTCCCGGAACCGGTGGTCGGCGATCGCCATGATCCCGCCATCGGCGAAGGGGATGAAGGTGGAGGCCGCCTCGTCCAGCGCGTCGACGAGCCGCGTCGTCCTGAACAGCACGAGCTCCTCGTCGGCGCAGGGGAGTGGCAGCAGCTCGCCGTAGGGCTCCAGCAGGCCGCCGATGAGCTGGGCCGCGCGTGGCCGCAGTACGAGGACACCATGCGCCAGCCATGGCAGGTCGGCGCGCTGAAGCTTGGTGCCGGCGTCCTCGGTGAGGAAACGAACCTCGAACGGTCGCCATGGCTTCGCGTGCAGCCGGTCGAAAGCCGCCGGGTCGAGCGGGATGACCCATTCGTAGCCCGGCGAAGCGGTCGGTTCGTAGACCTTCACCACGGAAACTCTCCCGACAGCAGCATGGTGCGGATGTACTCCAGTATTTCGAGCGCGCGTTCTTTGGACGTGGCTTGGGAGAGCAGCCGGTTGATCGCCGTGTAGTACATGTTGCTGTGCACCGTACTGTGCACGGCCGAGAAGTCCGGGTTCGGGGATTTCAGGTTCGACGGCAAGTAGACCCCATTGGGCGCGGTGTTGGTCTTGATGCCGAACCTGTCGAGGACGCTCCGCGCGTAAGCCGACTTCGGCGAGCCGCCTGGCACGATGTGGTGCGCGTCCGCCTGCGTCGGGCGGGTCCAGCGCGAGTTCTGCGCACGCATGGCCCGCTGCATGTCGTTGTCGAGTGCCTGCGAGCTGTTGGGCTCCGAGGGTTTCTTCGTATCTCCGCCGCGACCCAGCTCCCTCGGGGTGTGCTGCCTTGGGTCGCTCCCGCGCGGCGGCGGCCGGCGCTTCGCCTTCAGCACCTTGAGGCACGCGGGCATCCACTCAGCGGAGATGGCGCGAGTCAGGTCGGCGCCCGCGGCCGCCAGGCGGCTCTCTTCCGCCTTGCCCGCGGAAATCTCGGCGTTCAGCGCGTTCTTCCTGGCGTTGAGCGTCGCCGCCTTCGCATTCAGCGCTGCGGCCGTGGCAGGCGGAGCCTTGCGGCCCGGATACGAGTTGACCTGGGCGTTGTGCGCGGCGATCTCGTCTTCCAACGCCTTCGCCTGGGCGTTGTGCTGGATCTTGCGCTGGTTCAGCGCTTCGACCGCGGCCTTGTGTGCGGCCGCTTGCGCGGTCAGCTGGGGTGACTGGGGCTGGGCGGTGCAGCTCGGGTCGGCCGACTGGGCGGCCGCCGGGCCCGGGATGGCGACCGAGACGGCGACCAGCAGCCCCGCCAGCCATCTCCTGGCGCTCATCCCTGAAGCCGTTCGCGCAGCTTGCCCGCGAGGTCGGCCACGGCGGGCTTGCCGTCACCCGCCTGGCAGACGGCGACTTCGAACAGCGCCTTCTGCTTGACCTCGGCGTGCCGGTAGCACTGCCAGTCGCCGGCGCCCTCCTGCTTGGCGGTCCAGGCGAGCGGTGTCGACGAGGTGACCTGGTACGTCCACCGGGTGCCGTCGTCATCGGTGCTGGCGGCGGACGGGCATGCGCTGATCCCGTCCGCGAGCGTTCGATAAGCCTTGCTAGCCAGCTCAGTGCTTGTGAAGACGCCGACGATCTGGGAAACGCTGTGGTCGAGAACCTCGTCGCTCTCTTGATAACTCGTCAGCCGGTACTGTGCCCAGCCTTCGGCGAAGACCGACTTAGTGTCCGGGCCGATCGCTACCTTGCACGACTCCGGGTCGGCGCCGAGCGACGCGGGCGGCTCGCTCTGGTTCAGCTGCGGGGACAGGTTCGCCCCGACCGCTCTGCTCACCTCGGCCGGAGTGGCGAGGCCTGCCTCGATCGTTCCAGGGGCCGCGTACGGCTTCGCGTCTCCGGGGATCGTGGCCGAACATCCGCTGACGATCGCGAAGACCGCCACCACCAGGCTCACTTCTCGACAACCGCGCACGCCTGCGGACGGTACGAGACACCGATGAAATCCTGATGAAACGCGCTACCGGATACGCCACTTCCGCAGGAGCTTCAGCCCGGAAAGCATGCCCTCGACGTACTTTTCGTAGGCCTGGCCGGGCCGGGGACCCATGACCTGCTTCTTGAGCACCGCGAGGTTCTTGACGTCGGTGTACTTGAGCAGGCCCTGGTCGCCGTGCCGCGCGCCGACGCCCGAGGTCTTGACGCCGCCCGACGGCGTGCCCTTGGCGGCGTACGCGGTCGCGAGGATGTCGTTGATGTTGACGTTGCCGGACTCGATGCGCCCGGCCACGGCGCGCGCGGCGTCGACGTCGCGGCCCCAGACCGAGGCGTTGAGGCCGTAGTCGGTGTCGTTGGCGAGCGCGACGGCTTCGTCGACCGTGCGGTACTTGTGCAGTGCGACAACGGGTCCGAAGGTTTCGGTGACGCCGCAGAGCATGTCCTTCGTGACGCCCTCGAGAATCGTCGGCTCGAAGAACGCCGGGCCGAGGTCGGGCCGTGGCTTGCCGCCGCAGAGCACCGTGGCGCCATTGGCGACGGCGTCGTCGACATGAGCCTTGACACGGCGCAGGTGGTCGACGGAGATGAGCGAGCCCATGTCGGGGCCGAAGTCGTAGGCGGCGCGAACGTCGAGCGCCTCGGTCTTGGCCACGAACGCGTTCTTGAACTCGTCGTAGCGGGATTCGGGCAGGTAGATCCGCTCGATGTGCATGCAGATCTGCCCGGTGTTGCCGAACGCGCCGAAGATCGCGCCCTGCGCGGCTTCGGCGATGTCGGCGTCCTCGAGCACGATCATCGGGTTCTTGCCGCCGAGTTCGAGGCAGCAGCCGATGAGGTTGCGGCCCGCGCGTTCGCCGATCACCCGGCCGGTGGCCGTCGAGCCGGTGAACATCACGTAGTCGGCCTGGTCGATGAGCGTCGGGCCGACGTCGGGGCCCTCGCCGCACACCACCTGGAACAAACCCTTGGGCAGCCCGGCTTCTTCGAGCAGCCGAACGCCGTAGAGCGGCGAGAGCGCCGTCTTGTTGTCCGGCTTCAGCACGACCGCGTTGCCCGCCATGAGCGCGGGCACGGCGTCGGAAATGCCGGTGGCGAACGGGAAGTTCCACGGCGCGATGATGCCGACGACCCCTTTCGGCTGCCGGATCTCGGTCGACGTCGTCAGCAGCGGGACCGGCCCGCCGCGCTTGGTCGGCGCCAGCAGTCTGGCCGCCCGCTTGAGGTAATGGCTCATCACCATCGCCGGGTCGCAGGTCTCTTCGATCGCCATCCGCCGGTTCTTGCCGCTCTCGGCTTGGATGAGATCGGTGGTGGTGCGCGCGTTGTCGACGAAAAGCGTGTGCGCCCGCTTGAACACCGCCAGGCGCTGCTTGAGCGGCGTCGCCGCCCACTTCCGCTGCGCCGCGCGCGCTTCGGCGAACGCCCGCTCGATGTCGGTCGGCGTCGACTGGGGCAGTTCGACGAGCGTCTCGCCGGTGTAGACCTCGGTGAGCTTCCAGGTCGCGCCGGACGAGCCGGGCACGCGGGCGACGAGCTCGCGCAGCAGCGTGTCGGTGGCCGACGCGGGGCGGGTGAGGCCGAGCGGGGTGACGGTCATGGCCCTACTTTCCGTCAGTTGTCCGAAAGGACGAGTCGCGCGCCCATCTCGCCGATCATGATGCAGGGCGCGTTGGTGTTGCCGCCGGTGATCGACGGCATGATCGAGGCGTCGCAGACCCGCAGCCCGTCGACCCCGCGGACCTTGAGGTCGGGGCCGACGACCGCGAGCTCGTCGACACCCATCCGGCAGGTGCCGACGCCGTGGTAGACCGAGGTCGCCCGGTTCAGGATCGCGTCGCGCAGCGCCTGGCCCTTGAGCTGGGTGCCAGGATGGATTTCCTCTTTGATGGAGCCTTTGAACGCCTTCGACGCGAAGATCTCGCGCACCAGTTCCGAGCCCTCGCCGAGCACTTCGAGATCGGCAGGGTCGGCCAGGTACTGGAAGTCGATGAGCGGGGTCGCCGCCGGATCGGCCGACGCGAGCCGGAGCGTGCCTCGGCTCTTCGGGTAGATCAGCGTGGTCAGCACGGTCAGCGAGGGCCGCTTGTCGACGTCGTGCCTGATCGGCGCGTCCTGGTTGGGCGAGACGTACGCCCACGGCAGCAGGTGCAGCTGGAGATCGGGGATCGCACCCGCCTGCGAGGTCTTGAGGAACGCGACCGCCTCGAACACCGAGTTCGCCAGGAACGTGGTGCCAGGCTTGAGCATCTCCCTGACGAGGCCCCGCGCGAAGTAGCTCGGAACGCCCTTGTTGCGGCTCGACGAGACGTGGAACGTCAGCGCGTGGAACATGTGGTCGTGCAGGTTGTCGCCGACCGGCAGGTCCGCTCGCACCTCGATGCCGTGCTCGCGCAGATGCTCCGCGTGGCCGATCCCGGAGAGCATGAGCAGTTGCGCCGAACCGACGAACCCGGCCGAGAGGATGACTTCTTTGCCGGCGCGGACGGTCCGGTGCGTGCCGTCCGCGTCGGTGACCTCGACGCCGACCGCACGGCCGTTTTCGATGAGCACTTTCTTCACCAGCACCCCTGACTGCAACTCCAGCGTCGGGGGAGCGAGGTGGTGGAGGTAGCCGCGCGAGGCGCTGTAGCGCAGGCCGTCGGCGGCGTTCTGCTGCATCCGGCTGACGCCTTCTTGCGACTCGGCGTTGTAGTCGTCGAGGATCTTGCAGCCGACCGCGTCGGAGGTGGCTTCGAGGAACAGCAGCGAACCCTCCTGCGGGGTCTTGCTGCGGGTGACCCGGATCGGCCCGCCCGCTCCCCGGAACGTGTTCTCGCCGTCCTCGAAGTCCTCCATGCGCTTGTAGGCCGCGTTGACGCTGTCGGCGTCCCAGCCGGTGTTGCCCTCGGCGGCCCAGCCGTCGAAGTTGGCCCGGTTGCCGCGGACGTAGACCATGCCGTTGATGGAGCTGGAGCCGCCGACCACCTTGCCGCGTGGCACCGGCATCCGGCGGTCGAGCAGGTGCTTCTGCGGCACCGAGTAATAACCCCAGTCGAAAGGCTTCTTGAGCTGGGGGACCGCGTGCATGGGCCCGACCAGTCCCGGCTTCTTGACCAGCATCTTCTCGTCGGTCTTGCCCGCCTCGAGCACGATCACGCTGGCGCCGGACTGGGCGAGCCTGCCCGCGATCGCGGCACCCGAGCTACCCGACCCGACGACCACGTAGTCGGCCTCGTCCGCCATGTCCGCTCCTCGGTACGACCGCAGAAACTGTAACCTGTTCTAGTTCTCGGCCAACCGTATAGCTTCGCCGCCCGGTTCCGCAACGGGGTCGTGAGTGGTACGGCCGGTTCTAACCCAATGCCGGGTAGTTAAGGCTTGGCCTGCGTTGTCAATCGGCACGTGAGCGAGTCGGTCGGGCCGCCCGCGGTGGCCCGGCCCCCACCAACCAAAC
>NZ_JBHWEB010000232.1:0-6027 GCF_042734395.1 Amycolatopsis sp. NPDC059657
CGACGCAAATCCTCCACAGTCACCCCGCCGGGACTCCGGCGTGTGGGTTTTGGGTCGTCTAACGCCCCGAAACCCACACACCCTCCGACGATCGGACCCCGCAAGAGCCCATCGTGAAGCGAGGGTGCCCCAGAGTGCGTACTACGCACCCAACGGCCCCCTCGCTTCAAGCCTGCCCGAGGCTTGCGGGCGCCTCGCCGGACTTGGTGAAGGAGTCCCTCACCAGCCAGCCACATTCGGCTTTCCGCCCAATAACCGCCCGCAACGCTCACGACCCCATCGCGACGCTGGGCGACCCCGCCGCCGCGTGTGCGCTGCCACAGCGGCAAGATGGCGGGGTGGGTTATGACGCACTGCTGTGGCTCTCCTTCGGCGGGCCCGAGGGTCCCGACGAGGTCATGCCGTTCCTGGAGAACGTGACGCGCGGACGGGGCGTGCCGCGCGAGCGGCTGCTGGAAGTCGCCGAGCACTATCAGCATTTCGGCGGGGTTTCGCCGATCAACCGGCTCAACCGGGACGCCATCGCCGCCGTCGAGGCGAAGCTCGAGGGCGCCGGGCTCGAGCTGCCGGTCTACTTCGGCAACCGCAACTGGAAGCCGATGGCCGAGGACACCCTCGCCGAGATGGCCGCCGCGGGCGTGCGCCGCGCGCTGGTGTTCCCGACGAGCGCGTACGGCGGGTACTCCGCGTGCCGCCAGTACGACGAGGACATCGTCCGCATCCGCGAAGCCCTCGGTGACAACGCACCCGATCTGGTGAAGCTGCGCCAGTTCTTCGACCACCCCCTCTTCGTCGCCGCCTTCGCCGACGCCGTCAAGGACGCGCTCGTGAAGGTGCCGGGCGCCCGCGTGGTGTTCACCGCCCACTCCGTCCCGACCAGCGCGGACAACGCCGCCGGCCCGCCGTCCGAAGGCGGCAACCGCTACTCGAAGCAGATCCACGAGGCCGCCCGCCTGGTCGCGCTCGAAGCCGGGGTCGCCGAATACGACGTCGTCTGGCAGTCCCGCTCCGGCCCGCCGCAGGTCCCGTGGCTGGAGCCGGACATCGTCGACCACATCGACGCACTCCACGCCGACGGCGTCACCGGCGTCGTCATCTGCCCGGTCGGCTTCGTCTCGGACCACCTCGAGGTCATCTGGGACCTCGACAACGAGGCCGCCGAGCGCGCCGAGGAACACGGCATGGCCTTCGCGCGCGCCGGCACCCCCGACACCGACCCGCGCTTCGCGGAACTGGTCGTCGAACTCATCCGCGAGCACGTCGAGGACGCACCCGCCCGCAAGCTTTCGGGGTTCCCCGCCGCGGGCTGCACCCTCAACGGCGAGCCCTGCGCGATCGCCTGCTGCGAGCCCGTCAAGCGCCCCTCAGCGCCGAATCCGCGCGTGTAGCGCGAAAATCATCGCGGGCGTTACGACTGTTTCCGGTAGCGGTTGAGGTTCACGAAGAACAGCACCACACCCATGACCACGAAGAGCAGCCCCGCCAGCACCTGCGGGGTGTTACCACGGCCCAACGACCCGGCCCAGATCATCAGAAGCCCGACGGGCGGCATGATGACCGGCGGGAGGATGACCTGCCAGAGACGCATGCGAGCCGGGGCACGGCGCGGCTTTTCCATGGCCGACAAGGTAAAGGTGCCGATAATCTCTTGTCTCGCGCATGGCCGGTTACTGCCACGCTCGACATTCGGGTCGTGAGTGTTTTCGCCGGTTAGAACCGGCCGTACCACTCACGACCCCAGTCAGGAGGAGCGGTCCGGCTGCTCCGAGAACACCCGCACGGCCTCGTTCACCGAGGCCACCCGCGCGGTCCGCACCGCGTCGAACAGTGGACGCAACGCCTGGGCGCGCTGAACCGCGGCCGAAGCCGAAAGCGCGCCGCCCGGGTCGTCGATGGACGCGATCGCGAGGATCGCGTCGATCTCCTGGGCGCGCTGCAACACCCGCAGTGAACGGCCCGGCGTTCCGGCGGGCCACTCGCATTGGGGGACCGAGCGCAGCCGTGCCGACAGTTCCGCGCGGACGCCGGGGCGGTCGCTGGCGACGTCGAGTGCCTGCAGAGCTCCGGCGCTCGCCCTGATCGCGTCGGTCATGCCGTGCTCGGCCTCGCCCATGCCGAAGTACTCCAGTGCCGCGGGCGCGGCGAGGGAGAACACGGTCCAGCGCATCAGGCCCTCGGCGACGGGCTCGGGGACGATGCCGAACGCGAGTTCGCTGATGACCACGGCCTCGCCCGCCCGCAGCGCCGCCTCGGCGAACGGACCGCCGCCGCCGAGTCCGCGCACGTCGCCGGGTGCCGGGAGGACCAGGCGGAGGCTCTTCGCGCCGTGGGCGCGCAAGGCCATCAGGAGCTGGACCGGGGTCGCGGCGCGGTTGAAGGCGAGCGGGAGTTCGAAGGCCTCGGCCGCCGCGGGATCGGCGGCGACGACGTCGTGCGCCTCACCCCATGCCCGCAGCGCGTCCAGCACATCGTCGGACGCGGCGGCTCCGTTGAGCCAGGCAGAGGACCACACGGCGAAGGTCGCACTCGTACAGCACACGACGCCCTATTTTACCGGGTCCCGGCTACGGAACTCCCGCCGGTCCGCTGGAGAAGCTCCACGTCGACGACCGGCGAAAACGCAAGTAGCGTCGGGTTCGTGAACCGCGCACCCGAGTCACTCCCGCGCACCGCGGGTGAGCTTCGTTCCGCCGGGCATCTGCCCAAGAGCGTGAAGACCGAGCTCCATGACAACCTGCTCAAAGCATTGAAAGCCGGCGAGGATCCATGGCCGGGCATCGTCGGCTTCGGCCGTACCGTGCTGCCCCAGCTCGAACGCGCGCTGCTCGCCGGGCACGACGTCGTGCTGCTCGGCGAACGTGGCCAGGGCAAGACGCGCCTGCTGCGCACGCTCGCCGGTCTGCTCGACGAGTGGACGCCCGCCATCGAAGGCGCTGAGCTGCACGAACACCCGCTGGCGCCGATCACGCCCGCGTCGATCCGCCGCGCGGCCGAGCTCGGCGACGAGCTGCCGGTGACCTGGATCCACCGAGACGCCCGCTACACCGAGAAGCTCGCGACGCCGGACACCTCCGTCGGTGACCTCATCGGCGACGTCGACCCGGTCAAGGTGGCCGAGGGCCGCAGCCTCGGTGACCCCGAGACGATCCATTTCGGACTGGTGCCGCGTGCGCACCGCGGCATCGTCGCCATCAACGAGCTTCCGGACCTCGCCGAGCGCATCCAGGTCGCGCTGCTGAACGTCATGGAGGAGCGCGACATCCAGGTTCGCGGGTACACCCTGCGGCTGCCGCTGGACGTGCTGCTCGTGTCGACCGCGAACCCCGAGGACTACACCAACCGCGGCCGGATCATCACCCCGCTCAAGGACCGGTTCGGCGCGGAGATCCGCACGCATTACCCGCTCGACGTGGCCGCCGAGGTCGCCGTGGTCCGCCAGGAGGCACACCTGGTGGCCGAGGTCGGCGAGCCGCTGATCGAGGTGCTCGCCCGGTTCGTCCGCAATCTGCGCGAGTCCACCGTGATCGACCAGCGGTCCGGCGTCTCCGCCCGGTTCGCGGTCGCGGCCGCCGAAACGGTGGCGGCGGCGGCGTTGCGCCGATCCGCGCTGACCGGCGAGGAGCCGGCGGTCGCGCGCCCGGTCGACCTCGACTCGGTGCCGTCGGTGCTGCGCGGCAAGATCGAGTTCGAACCCGGCGAGGAAGGCCGCGAGACCGAGCATCTGGTGCACTTGCTGCGCCGCGCGATCGCCGAGACCACACGGCGCCTGTTCGCCGGGCTCGACCTGCGTCCGCTGGCCGACGCGGTCGCCGGCGGGCACCAGGTCGCCACCGGCGAGCGCGTGCCTGGCAAGGACGTGCTGGCCGCGTTGCCGGAGTTGCCGGTGCTGCACGAGGTCGCGCGGCGAGCGGGGGTCAGCGCGACGGACTCGCCGGGCCGCATCGCGTCCGCGGTCGAACTCGCGCTCGAATCCCTTTACCTGGCAAGGAAACTCGCCAAGGACTCGGACGACGCGACCACGGTGTACGGGCCGTGACCGCGGTTCCGGACGGCTACTCGTACGGTCCGTGGCACGACGGTCCCGATCCGCTCGCGCCACCGGCCGACCTGCGCGACGCGCTCGACGAGATCGGCCGTGACGTCATGGCAGGCTCGTCGCCGCGCTCCGCGCTGGAGGAGATGCTCCGCCGCGGCACCCGCGAGACGGCTGGTCTCGACGATCTGACGCGGCGCGTGTGGCAGCGGCGTTCGGAGATCCAGCGCAGGCATTCGCTCGACGGCACGCTGCGCGAGGTCCAGCAGCTGCTGTCCGACGCCCTGACCGCCGAGCGGCGCGAGCTGTTCCCCGACCCGTCCGACGACGCCCGCTTCCGCGAGGCGCAGCTCGACGCGCTGCCCGCGGGCACGGCCGCTGCCGTGCGGGAACTCGGGCAGTACGAGTGGCAGTCGCAGGAGGGCCGCGAGAAGTTCGAGCGCATCCGTGAGCTGCTCGGCCAGGAACTGCTCGACTCGCGCTTCCAGGGCATGAAGCAGGCGATGCAGAACGCGACGCCGGAGGACGTCGAGCGGATCAACGAGATGCTCGCCGACCTCAACGCGCTGCTCGCCGCGCACGCGCAGGGGAGTGCCGACATCCAGGAGCGGTTCGCGGAGTTCATGCGCCGCCATGGTGAGTTCTTCCCGGAGAACCCGAAGAACGTCGACGAGCTGATCGACGTGCTCGCGGCGCGTGCGGCGGCCGCGCAGCGCATGCTCAACTCGATGACCGACGAGCAGCGCATGGAGCTGGCCGCGTTGTCGCAGCAGGCTTTCGGCGACCCACGGCTGGCGCAGCAACTGTCCGCTTTGGACGCTCAGCTGCAAGCACTGCGGCCCGGCGAGGACTGGACGTCTTCGGCGCGTTTCCGCGGCAACGACCCGCTCGGGCTCGGCGAAGGCGCGCAGGCGATGAGCGATCTGGCCGAGCTGGACGCGCTCGCCGAGCAGCTCGCGCAGTCCTATCCCGGCGCGCGGCTGGAAGACATCGACCTCGACGCGCTGGAACGCCAGCTCGGCGACGACGCGTCGGTCGACGCGCGCAGGTTGTCCGAGCTGGAGCGCGAACTCCGCCGCCAAGGCCTGTTCGAACGCGCGCCCGACGGCTCGCTCCGGTTGTCGCCCAAGGCGTTGCGCAGGCTGGGGGAGACCGCGCTCGCCGAGGTGGTCAACTCACTGCGCGGCCGCACCGGCGACCGCGACAGCGAATCCGCGGGCGCCGCCGGCGAGCCGACCGGGTCCTCGAGGCCGTGGCGGTTCGGCGACATGCAGCCGTGGGACGTCTCGCGCACGGTCCGCAACGCGGTGCTGCGCACGGCTTCGACCGGCGAACGCCGGGTCCGGCTGGACTTCGACGATGTCGAGGTGATCGAGACCGAGCACCGGGCACGCGCGGCGGTCGCGCTGTGCGTCGACACGTCGTGGTCGATGGTCCAGGAGGACCGCTGGCTCCCGATGAAACGCACGGCGCTCGCGTTGCACCAGCTGATCACCACCCGCTTCCGCAACGACGCGCTGCAGCTCATCACGTTCGGCCGCTACGCGATGTCCGTGGAGCTGCCGGAGCTGGTCGGCCTCGAAGGCGCGTGGGAGCAGGGAACCAACGCCCACCACGCGCTGCTGCTCGCCGGTCAGCACCTGCGCCGTCATCCCGACGCGCAGCCGGTGGTCCTGATGGTCACCGACGGCGAGCCCACCGCGCACCTGGAGCCCGACGGCGAAGCCGAGTTCTCGTACCCGCCGCTCCCGCGCACGCTCGCCAAGACGCTCTCGGAGGTCGACCGCCTGGCCAAGCTGGGCGCCTCGGTCACCGTCTTCCGCCTGGGCGACGACCCACGCCTCACAGCCTTCGTCGACCTCATCGCCCGCCGCTCCGGTGGCCGTGTGGTCGCCCCGGACCTCGACGGCCTGGGCGCCGCCGTCGTCGGGGATTACCTCCGAACCCGCAGGTAGTGGGTCGTGAGTGGTATGGCCGGTTAGAACCGGCCATAC